>NZ_CDWCUL010000010.1:0-215403 GCF_977828045.1 Candidatus Mycalebacterium sp.
GCCCGCTTGTTTCATAGCGGCGCGGTTGCTTTCGGAAAGCACAATTCCGCCACCGGTTGCGATAACCCCGAAACCGGGTTTTTCACACATTGCGACAAGCGCTTCGGACTCCAGTTTTCTGAACTCCGCCTCTCCACGCAAGGAAATTATGTCGTCCACGCTTGCGGACTCGCGAGCACTTATGAAAGCGTCCAAATCGCAAAATTGCGCACCGATTTTCCCGGCTAAAATGGAGCCAACGGTTGTTTTTCCCGCACCCATAAAGCCGGTAAGAAAGATTTTTTCAGGAGGTTTTTTCACCGCCAAAACCAATCAGCCTCTCAACGTATTTTGCTACAATATCACACTCAAAATTCACTTTGCTTTCCGCCGACAAAGACGAAAAAGTCGTGTGAAAAAGAGTGTGCGGGATTATGTTGACCGAAAACCTGTTGCCGTCCACATCGTTGACCGTCAGGCTCACACCGTTGAGCGCGATACAGCCCTTGGGAGCGACATATTTCATAAAACCCGGCGGCAGTGAAACAATAAACTCCACCGACTCTCCGCGCTCTGCGGTTGACTCAATTTCCCCGACGCCGTCTATGTGCCCGGTTACGATATGCCCGCCCATCAACCCGTCCGGAGAAACAGACTTTTCAAGATTTACAACCGCCCCCTGCGCCACTTCGCCAAGTGTGGTTTTTGACAAAGTTTCATTGGACGCCTGAACAAAAAAAGCCCCGTTTTCAACCGAAACAACTGTCAAACAGACACCGTTTACGGCGAGACTTTCACCGATTTGCATGGAGCCCGTGTCAAATTTTGAGGGAGTTATGCCAATTAAGGTTTCGCCCTGCGGACGAACAAGACTGACCTCTCCCGTATCTTCAACTATTCCCGTGAACACCGTGCCGTCTCTTCACAAACAAATTTACCATAAGCGCCGCCGTGCCGACAGTTATGAACATGTCCGCGGCGTTGAACGCGGGCCAGCGTAGCGTTTCGCTTCCGAACCAGTGAAATTCCAAAAAATCAGTCACATACCCCAACGCAAACCTGTCAATGGAGTTTCCAATCGCCCCGCCGAGAATAAAACCGATGAAGATTCCCCTTCTGTCGCCGTGCCTTAAAAACAGAAACGCGAAAACAAATGCGGCAACAAGCGCTCCGCCGTAAAGCGCGGCGCGGGACGCGCCCTCAAGGTCTCTCAGCATTCCGAACGCTATGCCGGAATTCCTATAATGAACGATGTCAAGAAATGACGCCGCCGCAACGGACGAGCCCGGAATCAGAGTTTCGGAAACAACCGCTTTTGAAACCCTGTCGCAGAGAACAACAAGAAAAACAACTGCGAAAAACTGCCATCTTTTCCGTAGCATCAAAAGTCCCGCCTTTCATGAAAAAGGCACACGGAATTAACGCAATAACGTTTTCCGGTCGGTTCGGGTCCGTCGTTGAAAACATGTCCGAGATGCGCTCCGCATCTGCCGCAGACAATTTCGATTCTCGTCATCCCGTACAAACGGTCTTCCCTGTAATCCACCGCATCGGGTGAAATCGAGCGCCAGAAACTGGGCCACCCCGTGTGGGAATCGTATTTATGTTCGGATGAAAACAGCGTGAGGCCGCAACTTGAGCATTTGTAAATTCCTTTTTTGTAGAAACTGTTGTATTTGCCCGTATATGGAAATTCCGTCCCGCCCTTCCTGCATACCTTGAACCGTTTTGGCGAAAGAACCGAGCGCCAGTAATCTTCAGTTGTGGATTTCCAGTCAAAACGGTCTGCGTTAATGCCGTCAAGATGGGAGGGATACTCCTCGCTCGCGTCGGCGTCGCAAACGATGAAAGCAAACACAAGCGCGCAAGCCGCAAAACCCCGCGCCAACACCGAAGCGCGCCTGCTCAATCTATGGCGGTTATCACTAATTCCCGCATTCCCCCCGGAGCCATTACTTTGACTTCGTCGTCAAGTTCCCTGCCTACAAGGGCTTTGCCTATGGGCGAGGTTATGGAAATAAGTCCGCTGTCAGGATCGGTCTCGTCGGGACCGACGAGCTGATATTTTTTCGCCTCTCCGGTTTCAATGTCTTCAACGGTAACGGTGAGGCCGAAAACAACCTTGTCTTTGTTCTTAATCTGAACGGGGTCAATGATCTCGGCGAGCCCGATTTTCGATTCAACGTCCTTTATTCTGCCCTCAATCATTGACTGCTTGTCTTTTGCCGCCTCATACTCGGCGTTCTCAGACAAATCGCCCAGACTGCGCGCGTATTCAAGCTGCTTTATCACTTCCGGCCGTTCAACATTCTTGAGGTGAACAAGCTCTTCTTTGAGCCTCTCATAACCGCCCGGCGTTATTGGAATTCTGTCACTCATATTTCTAAATCCACAGAGTAGTAAATTAAAAGAATTATAAATGAAAAAAAGAGTCAGTGTTATGCCGGATGGAGAAGATTTGCGATTTCGTCAATTCTCAAAATCCTGCAACGCGCTCACGGTGAAGCTTTTGTCTGACATCTCCTCTATGGCTCCGACCGCCGCGCACGCGCCCTCAATGGTTGTGAAATACGGAACCCCGTGCACAAGCGAAGTGCGCCTGATGGAAAACGATTGAAGAACCTGTTCTTTGTCCGTTGTGGTGTTAATTACCAGATGAACATTCTTGTTTTTCAGAAGGTCAACGATGTTGGGTCTTCCCTCTTTGACCTTTTTGACCGTTTTGCACTCAACTCCCGCGCCGGACAAAAACCGCGCTGTCCCCGCGGTGGCAACGACCTCAAAATCCGCCGTGGCGAGCCTGCGCGCCATGTCAACCGTGGTGTCCGTTTTGTCTTCGTCTCTCACGCTTATAAAAGCCGTTCCTGAAACCGGAAGCGGATTGCCCGCGGCAATCTGCGATTTGGCAAAAGCCATATTCATATTGGCGTCCATTCCCATAACCTCGCCCGTTGATTTCATTTCGGGACCGAGAATCGTATCCACTCCGGCAAAGCGCAGGAACGGAAAAACCGACTCTTTCACGCAAAACACCCGCGGCTCAACCTCTTTTGTGAAACCTATCTCTTCAAGTGTCATTCCGGTCATGATGTGGGTTGCCACCTTGGCAAGCGGCACGCCTATGGCTTTGCTGATGAAAGGCACGGTTCTGCTCGCTCTGGGGTTCACCTCAATTATGAAAACCTCTCCGTCACGAACGGCAAACTGCACATTCAAAAGACCGCGAACATCAAGCGCGAGCGCAAGCGCCTTTGTCTGTGCGATGATTTTATCAACCGTCTTTTTCTCCATTGAAACCGGAGGCGTTATCATCGCGCTGTCACCTGAATGAACTCCCGCCTCCTCTATGTGCTCCATCACCGCCCCGACCACAACGGTTTTGCCGTCGCAAACGGCGTCAACATCAACCTCGCCCGAATTCTTCATAAACTCATCTATGAGTATTGGACGGTTGGGCGAGACCCTGACGGCTTCGTTGATGTAGCGCACAAGGTCGCCCTCTTTGTAAACAATCTCCATCGCCCTGCCGCCCAGAACGTATGACGGGCGCACGACAACGGGATAACCGATTGAGTTCGCGCTGATAACCGCCTCTTCCGCGCTTCTTGCTATGGCTCCTCCGGGTTGCTTCAACCCCAATTCGGACACAAGTTTGTTGAACCTTTCCCTGTCTTCGGCAAGGTCTATACTGTCGGGCGAAGTGCCGAGAATTTTAACGCCGCGCTCTTCAAGCGGAATGGCAAGATTGAGGGGCGTCTGCCCGCCGAAATTGACGATTACGCCTTCGGGTTTCTCCCTGTCCACTATCGCAAGCACGTCTTCAAGGGTCAGCGGCTCAAAGTAAAGGAGGTCGGAAGTGTCGTAATCCGTACTGACGGTTTCGGGATTGCAGTTGACCATAATTGTCTCATACCCGCGCTCTTTGGCGGCAAACGCCGCATGAACACAGCAGTAATCAAACTCTATGCCCTGCCCTATTCTGTTGGGCCCGCTGCCGAGAATCATAATTTTCCTATTGTCCGTAACGGGCGCTTCACTATGCGGGTCGTATGATGAATACAGATATGGCGTGTAGGACTCAAACTCCGCCGCGCAGGTGTCAACCATCTTGTATGAGGGAACGATTCCCGCTTCGTGCCGCCGCATGCGTATTTCGTCTTCATCGGAAGCCGTGAGTGAGGCGATGGCAAAGTCTGAAAAACCCATTTCTTTTGAGCGCCTGAGAACTTCGGGCGGCATATCCGCGCCGTGGCTTTTGATAATTTTCTCCTGCTCAACTATCTGAGATATGTTGCGCAGAAACCAGGGGTCTATCGTGGTAAGCCGGTGAATCTCGTCTTCGTCAAAGCCAAGCCTGAAAGCGTCCGCAACGAACCAAACTCTGTCGGGGCCCGGAATGCTCAGTTTCTGCCTGACAAATTCGGGGTCGTCCGAAATCTGTTCAAGAAAAGAGCGGTCTGTTTCAAGAGACCTGATGGCTTTGTTGAAAGACTCCTTGAAAGTTCTTCCAATCGCCATCGCTTCGCCGACCGATTTCATCTGAGTTGTCAGCAGAGACGGGGTTTCGGGAAATTTCTCAAATGCGAAGCGCGGAATTTTGACGACAACATAGTCTATTGTGGGCTCAAACGAGGCGGGCGTGTAGCGCGTTATGTCGTTTGAGATTTCATCAAGCGTGTAACCCACGGCAAGTTTTGCCGCGATTTTCGCTATCGGGAAACCGGTTGCTTTTGAAGCGAGCGCGGAACTGCGCGAAACTCGCGGATTCATCTCAATTACAACAAATTCACCGTTTTCGGGGTTAACGGCAAACTGTATGTTTGAGCCGCCCGTCTCAACACCTATCTCCCTTATAATCGCGACGGACGCGTCCCTGAGGCGTTGATACTCTTTGTCCGTCAGGGTTTGCGCAGGCGCGACCGTTATGCTGTCCCCCGTGTGAACGCCCATCGGGTCAAGATTTTCAATTGAGCATATAATCACCACGTTATCTCTCATGTCCCGCATGACTTCAAGCTCAAACTCTTTCCATCCGAGAACCGACTGCTCAATCAAAATCTCCCCTATCGGGCTGGAATCCAGCCCCGCCTCAACGTAAAGCGGAAATTCCTCTTTGTTATACGCGATGCCGCCACCGCTGCCGCCAAGCGTGAAAGAAGAGCGGATAATCGCGGGAAATCCGATTTTGCCAACAACTTTCCACGCCTCTTCAACGGTTCGCGCAGGCCCGCTTTCAGGCAGGCGGAGCCCTATTTTCAGCATCGCCTCCTTAAACTGTTCCCTGCTTTCGGCTTTTTTTATCGCTTCAGGATTAGCTCCGATGAGGCGGACGCCGAATTTTTCAAGCGTTCCGTTTTCGGCAAGGCTCACGGCGGTATTTAGTGCCGTTTGCCCTCCGAGTGTTGGCAAAAGAGCGTCCGGACGTTCTTTTTCAATGATTTTTGCAACCGTTTCGGGCTCAATCGGCTCTATGTAGGTTCTGTCCGCAACTGCGGGGTCCGTCATAATGGTCGCGGGGTTGCTGTTGACAAGAATTGTCTTGTATCCCTCTTTTTTGAGCTCTTTGCACGCCTGGGTACCGGAGTAGTCAAACTCACACGCCTGCCCGATAATTATGGGGCCCGACCCAATCAGCAAAATGCTTTCAATATCTGTTCGTTTAGGCATGGAAATTCAGTCTCAATTTATACCGAACAAACCACACCGCCGCAACCGCTCACAAACCACCGGAAGATGAAAAACATACCACCTGACGCATGAAGAAACACATTACACGGTTAACCAAACGAGTTAACAAAACCACAATTAGATATGACGTTAGCAATATATGCTAATATATTCATATTGTTGTAGAATTTAATATCTCAAGGGAATTACAATTCTCCGTAAAAGAGGTAAAAAAGGCTATTGTTTGTGTCAAAATCAGCACAAAATACAGCGCGTAAAACCTCTTTCAAGGTTTTTTTAACAGCACGAAGATTTGCCGGTTTGAGAGGTTGAATCGGGAGCCGGATTTCCGCAATCCGCGAACAGTCCGAGGTGGCGGCTCATGTCTCCGAAAAAGTCAAAATATTTTCTGAAGCGGGTCTGTTCCAGCATCAGAAAAGTGTTCGCGCAGACTGGAAAAACCCTGCCCTTCTCAAATCTGTGCCCGTTGTCCAGGTCAAAGTGGGACGGGTAACCGTCAATTCCGCCTTTATAGCGTACCGCCTGTCCGTAGTCTTCACAGGCGTCTTCAAGACCGTCAACCTTGAAAAGCCTGTGAGTTACGGAAGTAAAATTTACATCGCCTACGAGCGATAACACCTTTTCATCAGTAGTTTCTATGGAATTTGACGCGGCAATCCTGCAATCGGGAAATCCTGCGGATGCGGCTATGCGGCGAAAATCACCCGTGTAGAGAGCTCCACCGAGACATTCGCCATAGAGAACCGGGTCTCGGGCAATTTCGGGGTCAATGCGTCTGTCTGCGTAAACATCGCTGAAATAAAACTCCCCGCCCGGCTTCAGAGCGCGGTAAATCTGCCTCAAAACGGCGTTTTTGTCGGGAGAGAGGTTCACCACGCAGTTGGAAACGGCGATATCAAACTCTCCCTTCCCTATTCCGGCATCTTCGAGCAGTTCCATGTATCCTTTTTTGAAAACCACATTCGGTTTTTCATAGCCAAAAACTTCGGTTTGGTAGTCAATATGACGGTTCGCAACTTCCAACTGCTCATCGGTCATGTCAATGCCGACAACCGAGCCGCTCTCTCCCACAAGTTTTGAAAGAATAAAAGCGTCACGCCCGGAACCGGAGCCGAGGTCAAGAACCCTCATTCCTTCAAGCACGGGCGGAATAACCGAGCCGCAACCGTAGGATCTTGAGACGACCTCTTCATGAATCTGTGAAGCAACTCCGGCAATTTCGGGGTCCGGCTCGGCACAACAACAAGCGTTTGTCTTCAAATCAGTGGACGATTTGAGAACTTTGCCGTAATACCGTTTAACCATCTCAAGTGTTTTTTGCACTTCATTCGCTTCCATTGACATATTCTCCCCTATGCCTCTTCGCTGTAAATCTCACCACCGCGCTCTTTGAACTCTTCGGCTTTTTCCTTCAATCCCCTTTTGACCGCTTCGCTCTCCGTAACGCCCTCTTTTTCGGCATAGTCGCGGATTTGCCGGGTAATTTCCATTGAGCAGAACTTGGGCCCGCACATTGAGCAGAAATGCGCGCTTTTCGCGTTATCGGACGGCAGTGTCTCATCGTGGTATTTGCGCGCCGTATCGGGGTCAAGCGACAGGTTGAACTGGTCATTCCAGCGAAAATCAAAACGCGCCTTGCTAAGCGCGTCATCTCTTTCCTGCGCGCGTGGGTGCCCCTTGGCAAGGTCGGCGGCATGAGCGGCGATTTTATAGGCGATTACGCCTTCCTTAACATCCTGTTTGTTTGGAAGCCCCAAATGCTCTTTGGGCGTAACATAGCAAAGCATCGCCGCGCCGTGGCGCCCGATTTCCGCCGCGCCGATTGCCGAAGTTATGTGGTCGTAGGCGGGAGCAATATCGGTCGTGAGGGGGCCGAGCGTATAGAACGGAGCGTCAGAGCAAATCTCAATCTCCTTGTCAACGTTCTCTTTTATCAAATGCATCGGAACATGTCCGGGACCCTCTATCATCACCTGCACATCGTTTTCCCACGCCGTTTTTGTGAGCTCGCCAAGGGTTTCAAGTTCGGCGAATTGCGCTTTGTCATTGGCATCCGCAATTGAACCCGGTCTGAGCCCGTCTCCGAGGGAGAAAGCAACATCGTAAACCCTCATTATTTCGCATATTTCCTCAAACCGCTCGTAAAGAAAGTTTTCCCTGTGGTGCGCGAGGCACCATTTCGCCATTATTGAGCCGCCGCGCGAAACAATGCCCGTAAGGCGCCCTGCGGTCAGCGGAATGTACCGGAGCAGAACTCCGGCGTGAATTGTGAAATAGTCAACGCCCTGCTCCGCCTGCTCAATCAAAGTGTCTTTGAAAACGTCCCATGTCAGCTCTTCGGGTTTGCCCGAAACCTTTTCAAGCGCCTGATATACGGGAACCGTGCCCACGGGAACCGGCGAGTTTCTTATTATCCATTCCCTTGTCTGATGAATCCTGTCGCCCGTGGAAAGATCCATTATTGTGTCCGCGCCCCATCTGCAAGACCACACCGCCTTTTCAACCTCCTCTTCTATGCTCGAAGTAACCGCGGAATTGCCGATATTGGCATTCACCTTTACAAGGAATTTGCGCCCGATGACCATTGGCTCGGATTCGGGATGGTTGATGTTGCTCGGAATTATCGCCCTTCCGCGCGCAATCTCATCGCGCACAAATTCGGGCGGCTTGCCCTCCCTTATCGCGGCGTATTCCATTTCAGAGGTGATGATTCCGCGCCGCGCGTAACTCATCTGGGTTACGCAGGAGCCCGGTTTCGCCCTCAAGGGTTTTTTTGCAGAACCTAAAACCTCTTTTGGCGCGGCATCTTCGGGGCCGCATGAGCAGGACGAACTGAAAGCGGCGAGAATCTCAACATCACCCCTGTCTTTTATCCATTCAGTCCTCACGGGCTTGAGCCCCGCACGCACATCTATTTTTTCATCGGGGTCGGTGTAGGGGCCGCTTGTGTCATAAATAACAACGGGAGGATTGGGAACGCCGCCGGTCTCTTCAAGTTCAACGCGCCTCATCGCGACACGGACGCCATTGTGCAATTCTCCTTCAATATAAATCTTCTTTGAAGCGGGAAAGGGACGGTGGTCAACAGTTCCGCCGTTTTGTTGGTTGCCGGGCATTCAAAAAGCGCCTTGTGAAGGAGCAGTCATTGTGAAAGAGCAGTATAACACAAACGCGGGGTTTTTGAGAAAAGCAGTGTAGAATTCCACCCGCGATGAACCGAACAACCGTGCTTGGAATAGAGTCGTCGTGCGATGAAACTTCGGCGGCGGTGGTAAGGGACGGCAAAGATGTTCTTTCAAACATTGTTTGGTCTCAAATTTCAACTCATAAACCGTTCGGCGGCGTTGTTCCCGAAATCGCTTCGCGCCGGCACCTTGAAGCGATCATTCCGGTTCTGGAAGACGCGCTTGATTCCGCAGGCGTGGCGCTTGATGAAATTGACGCCATTGCGGCTACTCAGGGTCCCGGGTTGCTGGGCTGTCTTATGATAGGGCTGACTGCGGCAAAATCGTTGTGCGCGGCGCTCGGGCTTCCTCTTGTCGCGGTTGATCATTTGCAAGCGCATGCGGCTGCGGCTGCAATAGAGCGGGATGTGGAGTTTCCGTTTATAGCCCTTGTGGTGTCGGGCGGGCATACATCTCTTTACCTTGTCAGAAATGCCGTGGAGTTTGAAATTCTCGGCGCAACCCGCGATGACGCGGCGGGAGAGGCGTTTGACAAAGCGGCGAAAGTGCTGGGGCTGGGGTATCCGGGCGGAGCGGAAATAGACCGCGTGGCAAAAAGCGGCGACCGGAGCAAAATAAGATTCCCCCGCCCGCTTTCCGGGCAGGACACGCTATGGTTCAGTTTCAGCGGGCTCAAAACCTCGCTTGTTCGTTCGGTTGAGAAAAACGGCGCGCCCTCCGAAGCGGATTTGCCGGACGTCTGCGCCGGTTATCAGGAAGCGATTGTTGACACGCTAATTGAAAAATCCCTCCTCGCCTCGGAAAAAACCGGAATTAAAAACTTCGTAATAACGGGCGGGGTTGCCTGCAATTCGCGACTCAGGGAAAAATCCTCGGAGATTTTCAAAGAGCGGAAAATCAAACTCGCCATTCCGTCTCCGTCCCTATGCACGGACAACGCGGCGATGATTGCCGCACTGGGTTTTTACAAACTGAAAAAAGGGCAAACCGCGAGTCTTGATGTCGCCGCGTTTTCCACTTCACGGGTTAAAATACGGCGTGGAAAAACGAAGTTTTAATCCGTCCGCAAAACAACCCCTTCGCGCCTTGGATCGGCCCCGCCCCGAACGCCGTCCGGCGTAAATTCAATACCGTGAAGTCCGCTTTCAAGTTCGGTGATTCTTACCTTGTGTCCGAGTTTCTCAAGAGCGGGCGCGAGACTCTCCGCTTCGGTGCCCGTTTCAATCTCCGTTTCCCCGTTGCGGTTAACATAGTGCCCGAGGGAAACGGCTTTTTGAATATCCAACCCCCAATCCAGAACCGCCACAATGGTTTGGGTTACGTAGCTTATTATACGGCTTCCGCCCGGAGAGCCGATTATAAGAACAAGTTCCCCGTTACGGTCAAAAACCATCATCGGAGACATTGAACTGCGGGGTCTTTTGCCGGGCTCCACGCGGTTGGCAATCGGGCACCCGTTTTGGCCGAATTCGGAGAATGAAAAATCGGTAAGTTGATTGTTAAGCAAAAATCCGCCCGCCATCACTCCGGAGCCAAAAGCCCTCTCTATGCTTGAAGTCATTGAAACCGCGTTGCCCCATTCGTCAACAACGGAGATATGGGTTGTTGAAGGAAGTTCGGACGCGCCGCCCTCCGGGCGCGCCCGGCATCCCGCGATTCCGGAAAACATTTTGCCTTTTTCCGCCCGCTCATCTATCAGCAGCGAACGCCGTTTGAGGTATTTAGAATCCGTCAATTTTTCCACGGGAACCGGGTGAAAATCGGGGTCGGCAATGTGAACGTCCCTGTCAGCGTAAGCGAGCCGCGATGCCTGAGTAAAAAGGTGCGCCGCCCGCGCCGACATCGGATGCAAAGACCCCATATTAAACCGTTCAAGCATTTTCAAGATTTGAATAACGGTCAGCCCACCTGAAGTCGGCGGACCCATTCCGCAAACAAGGTATGAGCGGTATGAACCGCAAACAGGATTTCTGGAAACGGCTTTGTATCGACGAAGGTCTGAAACAGAAAGAAAACCGCCGGCATCGCGGACTTTTTCCGCAATTTCATGCGCCAAACGCCCGCGATGGAAAGTGCGCGCGCCTTTTTTCGCCACGGCCTCAAAACTTTCCGCCAGATTGGGATTTTTCAAAACCGAACCCGAAGCAACGGATTTCCCCGAAGGCCGGAAGAAATATGAACGCGCCGCAGAATATTTGGCGAGACCGCTTCGCCGGTTTTTTTCAATCATGGCGCTAAGCCGCGGAGAGACTGCAAAACCGTTTTTTGAAAGATTGATTGCCTGCTCAAAAAGAGCCGCCCATTTCAGATTGCCGTGTTTTCGGTGCGCCTTTTCAAGCATCGCAATCAGTCCGGGAGCGCCGACCGATTTTCCGCTTGCGGCGGCTTCGTCCCATGCCACCGGTTTGCCTTCCCGGACAAACAACCCGCCCGAAATGGCGAACGGAGCGGTTTCCCTTCCGTCAAAAGTTGTGAGTTTCCCCGCGATGCCGTCCCAGTGAAGCATAAAACCGCCCCCTCCAATACCTGAAGACTGAGGCTCAACAAGGTTCAAAACCATCTGCGCGGATATGGCCGCGTCAACGGCGGAGCCGCCTTTGCGAAGAATTTCCACCGCCGCACGGGCGGCGTAAGGGTTTGCCGCGCTCACAATTCCCGCCGCCGAAACTGCGGAAGGCGTTTGAAAGAAAAAAACCGTTAAAACAAAGCAAGTTGTCGCAAATACACGGAGTATGTCAGTCCTCATAATCAACGACCCGCCTGTCGGTTGCCGTTCCTTTCAAAAACTCAGCCACTTTGACATGGTCCGGATGCTTCTGGTAGGCGGCAAGCGCGGCGGAGTCCTCAAACTCCGAATACAGAACGATGTCCGAGGCGTTTTCCGAAGTGTTGAAATTTAACCCGGCTTCAATCTTCACGATTTGCGGTATTTTCTCCGCGAGTCCCTCAAGCATATTTTTGAGTGCGGAAGCGTTTTTTTCCGCGTCTTTGAGCCGCCACATAACTACATGTTTAAGCATTTTCGTCTCCTTTGTATTTTGATTTTCCCGATTTTACCAGCAACCACAAACGCCGTTTCGTCCTCCTGCCCCATGAGGGCAGAATAAAAACAAAATCGCCGCTCATAACCACGCCGGAAGTTTCGCGGACGGTAAAATCAATTTTCCCATCGCCGCCCTTATTCATAACAACCCGTCCCTTCTCAACCAAATCCGCTGCGGAATCAAACGGTCGCGTAATCCCCGCCTCATCGGGCTTAACCTCCACTGCAAGCCGTTTTTTCGCCGCTTCAAAGGGATCAAGAAAAGGCACAATCCACCCCCTTGAACCGATGATGAGAACAAAATGCGGCTTTTCCGCATCTTTTTTATAAAGAAAAAACCCTTCCGTTTTTTTATAAGGAGGCATTTTTAATCAAAATTATCACAAGCCCTTTCAGGGTAAGCAAAGGGTCTGTGGCGGAAAAAGTTTCGCATCGGTCTGAAAAAAGCCCGGAAAATCCGCCGGTGGCAAAAACCCGCGGCGCGGCATCCATCTTGGATGAGAGGGACCTCACCATCGCGTCAACCATCAGGGCATAACCGAACATTGTTCCGGACTTGATACAGTCTTGAGTGTTTGAGCCCATAACCGAATGCGGAAACTCGGCGGGAACAACCGGAAGCGCGGGCGCATCAAGCGGAAGCGCTTTACGGAATGACTCAAATCCCGCCGCGATTGCGCCGCCCAGATAGCCCCCTTCGGAAGAAACGCAATCAAAAGTTGTGGCAGTTCCGAGGTCAACGGCTATGCATGCGCCGCAGGTCAAAGAGAACAGAGCCGCGGCGTTGGCAAGACGGTCAATTCCAAGTTCACCCGGGTTTTCATAGACGATTTCAAGGCCCGTTTCCATCTCGCAATCCGCCATGAGCGGTTTTAAACCGAAAGCGCTTTCAACCGCCTTTGCCGCCGAGAGTGAAAAACGGCTTTCCGCGACCGAACCGACAACCGCGGCTTGCGGAACCGCGCCGAAACTGTCAGCCAGAACGCCCGCGAGCGTATCCGAGCGCTCAAGCGGGACCTCAACATGCCCCTCAACGCGCCATTTATCCAACGGCGCATCGCAGTTGCCGAACATCGCCGCGTCCGCACTTGTGTTGCCGACATCAACCGCCAGCAAATTATTTACGCTGCTTTTATCCACTTGCAAAACCGTATAGATTGTAACACCATTGCGGCATTGGCAAGAGCGGGTGCCTATTCTCAAAAACAGGGGAGTTTTCAATAATGGACAAAAAAAATCTTTTTGACTTGCGGACTGCGGAAAGAAACATAGCCGAAGGACGAATTTCAAAAAGCGACTTTGACAAACACATGAAAGAACTCAAAGACTCAAGCGAAAATGGGGAGTTTGAAACAATCGGCAAAGATGAGGACGAAAACGACTCTCCCGAGAAAGAAACCGAATGAAAAAGTGGCAGTATAAAGTCGTTCCGTGGCGGAATATGTTCGGGGACTCTTCGGATCACGACATAAATGTTTCGGTTGAGAAAGGAAAAGACAAAGCCGGAAAAGGCGCTAAAGAGATGGAAAAAGCGCTCGGCAAACTCGGCACAGACGGCTGGGAACTTGTCGCTTCATACCGTGATTTCGCGCTTTTTAAGAAAGAGAAGTAGAGAAAAAAGACGGCGGCTGATTTCTCAGTTCCGTCCGCCGTGCCGGGGTTTGGTTTCAAAAATGCGACTGAAGGTGAGCGGATGCGTACTCAAAGGAGCCCTGTTGACTATGGGAGTGTTGCTGGTGGCGGGATGCGCTGGCGGCGGCGGTACGGCAGCCACAACGCCACCGACCACAACACCACCAACTACAACAGTTACACCGCCGCCACCGCCGCCACCGCCGCCGACATCGGGCGGCATACTAAATTCGTTAATTCCGGCGGCTGGCGCCGGCACACAAGACCCTTACTATATGGCGAGTTGCCGCCCGGGCAACCCGCAAGGGGACGGATGCTATACCGGTGCGGCGGGTGGCGCTTTAGTTGATATCCGGTCTGTTGATACCAGAGTGTATGTTGATGGACTAACCGCGCCGCCGGGGTATCTCCGCATACAGGATCAACAATCCGGCCCACGTTTATCCGTGCCTAATCCACCGCAGGATGTGCGCGATGCGTGGCGGGCGGGTTGGACGGGGGCAGGCGTTAATGTCCTCATCATTGATTCCTTTGGCGGGCCGCCGTATGCTCCAACTCACAGCCATGACACCCGCGGCACACACGGCTATACCGTGGGTCTGTCGGCCCGCGAGATTGCGCCGGGCGCATCATTTTTAAGCCTGGAATCAGGAACATCTATTTCGGGAGGAGGCACTGGTCGAAATTATCGGGATACCTATATTCCACCGGAATCCGGCAGCGGAAGATCCCCGGCTACGCGCATTGATGTTATCAACATGAGTTTTGGGCTTGATCCGATAGGTGACCACGCAAGCGACGACCAGGTGGAACGCTACAAAATAACCGGAATGCGGCCCGACTTGTATGCCGATTTAACCGCCGGGTTGAGTGGGGGCACGGCGTTTTTAACCAATACCGGTGATGCGGTGATTACCAAAGCCGCCGGCAATGAGGGCGGTGTAGACGCGAGTCGGTATGTTGATAATGTCGCCTTGATTCTTGACCCCCATACCGGACCGCGCGCCTTGATTGTGGGGGCGTTGGATAACTACGCGCGCCCGGCGGCAACGACAAATCTAAATGCGGCAAAAACCCGCAACCGCGCAGGCGAGAAAATCACCACGCACCTCGCCCCTCCCCCTCCCCCCGGTGAGGGAAATGTTTCCCCCAATGCAAGCATTGCTTCATATAGCGCGGTGGCCGGCTCGCGAACCAATATGCAGAATCGGTTTTTAGTGGAATACGGCGGCACGCCCTACAGCGACAGCGCGTATCTTTGCGCTAACGACGACACCCCTGCAACATGCGATAACCCGCGGTTCGTGTATGACGAATTCTCGGAGGGGGTCGGCACTTCCTTCTCCGCCCCGCGAGTGGCCGGGCATGCCGCATTGGTCAGGCACAAGTTCCCCGGCCTGACCGGCGCGCAAACCGCGAAAATACTGCTCGACACCGCCACCACGGAGGGGATCTTCTGCCACCCAAGTTGCAACGTGGAAACCTACGGGCAAGGGAGGGTAAGCATTGGCGATGCCTTGTCGCCAATCGGGAAACTGAGATGATGCACGCCTGTAAAATCGCCTTATGGGCACTGATTTGGTGCGTGCCATACACCGCGGCGGCGGTGAATGGCGGCATGGACCTGGTACGCATCGCCGTGGCGGCGAAACAACAAAACGCGGTGCCGGCGACGCCGTGGATTGGCAGCATGCGCATCGCCGACTCCAGCGCTGACGATATTTACCTGGCGGACGGCAGGCGGCTGATGAAGCGCCCGGGCGTTGTCCATTCGTACAGCGAAACCGTGGAATACGATGTGTCGCGTTTTTACCGCCCCAATGGCATGCAGGCGAAAATGGTGCTGCATTACGCCGGCCGCACTGCCGGCGAGATTTTTTCCGTAGGCTTCGACACCGGTTTTTCCGCCGAGAAAATCAGGGTCAATCCGGCGTTGTTTGTCGGCTATACCCGCACCTTTCAAGTAGCGAAGCAAACCCTGGTCGCGGTCGGCGCGGGCGGCTGGGTCGGCGGCAAGGTGTCGGAAAACCCCTGCCGCGATGAGTATAACCGCGCGTATTATTGCCCGACGCTGACCGCCTGGAGCGATCATCGCCAATCGCGCCGGCGTCTGCAACAACATTTCCAACTGATGGTCTCGCATTCTTTTTGATGCGCCCATTTTTTTGTTTTACGCGAAACGCCTTGCTGATGGTCGCGCTGGCGGGCGTTGTTGGTTGCCAAGCCCGGCCGCTCGCTGACGCTCCGGCATCGGTTGACATCATTGCGTCAAAGGCAATCCGCTTGCCGGCGGAGAATCAAGCCGCGGGCGCGGTCATGGAACTGCCGGTTACCGTGCGCTTGCGCAATCATCGCCGGCAGACGCTTGAGTTGAGCGCCGGCACGCCTTGCGCGGTTTTTCGGTGGCGGGTGGTCGCCGCCGGGGATGTGGTTCAATCCATGCCGAACAGGTCGTGCATCCAAACCGTCGCCTTTGACAGGCTGGGACCCGCGCGGCAACTTGAGCAATCCTATGTGCTGGCGCTCGACCCCCGGCGATACACCGCTGGCAGTCGCTATCGCTTGGTGTACACCTTTTGGGGCTATCCGGGGCGGCACGATTTCACAGTCAAAAACTTTGACTGATTTAATAAGGAAAAGACAAAGCCGGAAAAAGCGCTCGGCAAACGCAGAGTCCCTTCACTGTCTTTCACCAACTAGTTTTGGCTATGCAGTAATTAGCTATCCTCTTCAAACCAGATGCTTCCCTCATACAATTTTGATAAGGGGACATAATATAATAAAGGGATACAACTATGACCAAAGCCAGAATTGTTTTACCAATCGGACTCTTTAAGAAATCATTTATTTTGTTATACATTCCTCACTCCCATTCAATCGTTCCGGGCGGTTTTGTGGAGATGTCGTAAACGACTCGTCCCACGCCTTCAATCTCGTTTATTATTCGCGTTGATATTTTTTCCAGAACTTCGGGCGGAATTTTCGCCCAGTCGGCGGTCATTCCGTCCGTGCTGGTTACAGCCCTGAGCGCGATAACGTTGTCATAGGTTCGTTTGTCTCCCATAACACCGACCGCGCGCACGGGAAGAAAGACCGCGAACGCCTGCCATATCTCGTCGTAAATCCCCGCTTTTCGTATCTCGTCAATGTATATGGCATCGGCGCGGCGGAGCATATCAACGGACTCGGGCTTAATTTCTCCGAGAATCCTGATTGCGAGCCCCGGACCGGGAAACGGATGGCGGTTAATCATTGTTGCGGGTAGTCCCAGATGCAGCCCCACCTTTCTCACTTCGTCTTTGAAAAGTTCGCAAAGAGGCTCAACGAGTTTCAGGTTCATTGTTTCGGGCAGACCGCCCACGTTGTGGTGAGTTTTAATTGTGGCGGCGGAACCGTGCGCGGTCGCGCTCTCTATCACATCGGGATACAACGTGCCCTGCGCGAGAAAATCCGCGCCTTCTATCGTCTTCGCTTCGCGCTCAAAAACTTTGATGAATTCGCGTCCGATAATCTTCCGTTTTTCTTCGGGAGCGGAAACGCCTTTGAGTTGTTTCAGAAAACGCCCGCCTTCGTTGACGCGCTTAACCTCAATGCCGGAGTTGGAAAACATCTCCACAACCTCATCGCCCTCGCCCAGCCGCAGAAGCCCCGTGTCAACGAAAATGCATACGAGAGACTTGCCGACCGCCTCGCGCAGAAGCGCCGCGGTTACCGATGAATCAACTCCGCCGGACAGCGCGCAGATAACGCGCGATTTGCCGACCCGTTCGCGGATGGATGCGACCGCCCTTTCGGTAAAAACTTCCGGCGTCCATGTCTTTTCGCATCCGGCGGTCTCAAACAGAAAATTGGCAAGCATTTTCCCGCCTTTGGGAGTGTGGGCCACTTCAGGGTGAAACTGCGTGCCGAAGATTTTTTTCCGGCTGTGTTTTATCGCCGCCGCGGGAGCATTTGAGGTTCGGGCGGTTATCTCAAACCCGTCCGGCAGTTTTACGACTTTATCTCCGTGGGACATCCATACGTCTGCGGACCCGGAAAACCCCGCAAACAGCCCGTTCGGGTCTGAAATCTCAATGGTTGCAGGTCCGAACTCCCTTTTGGAAGACTCCTCAACCTCTCCTCCGAGCATACGGACAAGCAACTGCATTCCGTAACAGATGCCGAGAATCGGAATTCCCATCTCAAAAATTTCGCCGTCAAGACCGGGCGCACCGTCGTCCCGGACGCTTGAGGGTCCGCCCGACAGCACTATTGCGCTCGGCGATATTTCGCTCACTTCGCTCGCTGTGATTGTGTGCTGTTTGATTTCGGAAAAAACACCCTTCTCGCGTATGCGACGGGCTATAATGCGAGTGTATTGAGACCCGAAATCAATTACAAGAACAGTCTGTTTCTTCAAAACTACTCTATCCTGTAGTTCGGCGCCTCGCGGGTGATGATGACATCGTGGACGTGCCCCTCTCTATGCCCCGCGTTTGTGATTTGAACAAATTTTGAATACCGCTTGAGTTTCTCTATATCGGAGCAACCGACATAGCCCATGCCCGCCCTGAGACCGCCAACTATCTGATAAACAATCGAGCCGAGACTGCCCCTGTACGGAACTCTGCCCTCAATACCTTCGGGAACAAGTTTGCCGGTTTCGGCGATGTTTTCCTGAGCGTATCTGTCGCGGCTTTTACCCTCGCGCATTGACTCAATTGAACCCATGCCCCTGTAAACCTTGTATGTTCTGCCCTGAAATAAAACCACTTCCCCGGGCGCCTCGTCCGTGCCGGCGAACATATTGCCCATCATCACCGAAGACGCGCCGAACGCGATTGCCTTTACGACATCGCCGGAAAACTTGATTCCTCCGTCTGCGATGACGGGGATCCCCCGCTTGCGCGCGACCGGATACACCTTTGAAATGGCGGCGATTTGCGGCATTCCGACTCCCGCGACAACCCTTGTAGTGCAAATTGAACCGGGGCCCACCCCGACTTTGAGCGCGTCCGCACCGGCATCTATAAGGGCTTTGGCGGCTTCGGCGGTCGCTATGTTGCCCGCCACCACTTCAAGCCCGCTAAAAGCGGATTTGATTTCGCGCACGCTTTTAATCACCCGTTCTGAGTGAGCGTGAGCCGTATCCACAAAAATAACATCACATCCCGCCGCTTTTACTTTCTCAACCCTTTCGTCCCTGTCGGGACCCACTCCGATGGCCGCCGCGCACCTGAGCCGTCCGTAGCTGTCTTTTGAGGCGTGTGGGAATTTCCGGATTTTTTCAATATCCTTCATTGTTATCATTCCCTTGAGGCGGAAACGGGAATCCACGACGGGAAGTTTTTCCACTCTGAATTTGTGCAGAAGCCCCGTGGCTTTGTCCGTTGTAACTTTGCCCTCTTTGACCGTAACAAGCCTCTCTTTCGGGGTCATTATCTCCCTGACCGAGCGGGAGAGCCGTTTTTCAAATCTCAAATCCCGGTTTGTTATGATGCCGACAAGTGCGCCGTTTTCTTCCGTAACGGGAAGCCCCGTTATGCTGTTTGAGGTCATTATGTCCAGCGCCTCTTTCGCCGTGTGAGACGGACGGACGGTAAGCGGGCTTACAATCATTCCGCTCTCGTATTTTTTTACCTTTTCCACCTCGGCGGCTTGCGCGTTAGTGTCAAGATTTCTGTGTATGACCCCTATTCCCCCCTCCTGCGCCATCGCTATCGCGGTTTTGGATTCGGTAACAGTGTCCATTGCCGCGCTTATGAGGGGAATGCTAAGCCGTATGGATTTTGTGAGCGAAGTGGAAACATCAACATCGCCCGGAAGGACTTCGGAAAAAGACGGAACAAGCAGTATGTCGTCAAAGGTAAGGGCTTGTTCTAATTTGTTGTCCGGCATCTTCTTCAAACTCCGCAAGATACGAGGTTTCTACTTCTTTGTTCTCCCTTTTGAAATTTTCTTCTTTTTCACAGATGGTTTCGCCTTTGCTTTGGGAGCGGGTTTTGCCGGACTTTTCTTCGCGGGTTTTGAAAGCACGGGCTTGGCTTTCGGTGCGGACTTTGAAAGGGGTTTTGCTTTTGGCGCCGGTTTGGGTTTTCCCTTTTTGTGAGCGACCGCCGGAACCTCAGAAGGCTTCGAAGTGAAAATCTCAACCACTTTGTCGCGCAATTCAGGATGGGCCACCGTCAACTCTATTTCAATCTCCTGCGTCTTTTCGCCAATCACAACAAAAACCGGCATTATGCCGATGAAGGTTGTTTTCTTTCCTGAGCTATCAACTCTTTCAAAGTCGAGCGCGCTCATCAGTTTTTTCGGGAAGTTTTGCAGAAGCGTTTCGCCAAGTTCGATGCTCTCCTGCGGCAAAAGCCCGTCCTGGCTTATGCTCATCTTTATTCGAGTGGGCTTCATTTGGAAAGGGAGCATTTTACACAACAAGGAACTATAAATCAAGGAACGGGCGGGCGCGCAAAACAGAACGCAAGATTTTTCCGTCCGGGCTGTTTGCGGACAGACAATGTTGCGTATAACGTTATGGAATAATTAGTGACCTTTAAGAAATGAGTAAAGCACTGTTTCAAAAACTCAGGAAGGAGCTTGATAGGCACATAATAGGTCACAGGGAAGTTAAGACCTCCCTGTTGCTCGGCATTCTTTCCAGAGAACACATATACATTGAGGGGCCTCCCGGAACGGCAAAAACAATGCTGTCGGAGATTATAGCGGCGAGCGCCCAACTCAAATTTTTCTTTTACCAACTCCACAGAGACACGCGGCTTTCTGAACTTGTGGGAGATATGGTCATATCAAAAGAGGCAACCGATGAGGAAGAAATCATCCGGCAGAAAATCATCAAAGGCGGAATTCTGACGGCGGAAATCTGTCTGCTTGATGACATCTCAAGAGCTCCCGGAGAATCGTTGAATGTGCTTCTGCGGATACTGAACGAAAGAAAATTCTTTGAAGACTCTTTGCCCCTTATGACGGCAATCGCCACAAGCAACCCCACCGCGGACGAATACTACAATGAGCCGCTTGACCCCGCCAATCTGGACAGGTTTGTGCTGCAAATTAAATCGGTCGGCACCTCTCACATGCGCGACTGGAAATCCGCACAGCAGATTATTTCTCTCTATTCCGGGCGGGACGAAAAGGTTGCCATTCCCAAACTGCTGGACAGAAAACAGCTGGACAAACTGCATGCCCGGGTCAAAGCAGTCCCCATACCCAAAGAGGTTCAGGAGGGGCTCGGAGAGTTTGTACGCATACTTGTTGAAGATTTTGGACTTGATGAAACCAACTCGCTTATTTCGGACAGAACTTTTTTCGTCAAGGCGCTCAAAATCATCAGGGCTAACGCAGTTCTGAACGGAAGAAAATCGTGCGTGATGAAAGACCTTGAAGTGATGAAATACATGACCGTCTTTCGTATTCCACCCGATGTTTATGAGCAACTGGACGCAATCCTTGAGCGCTTAATGACTAAAAAAAAAGTCCGCAAGAACGCCTGACCCGGCAGCCGGAACAAGATACTGAGCCTCTTTCGGAGTTTGACAAAAACCTCCCTGAGAATCAGAAAGAAGAGCATCCCGACGAAAACGCTGAAAAAGAGGCCGAAGAGGAGCATGACGACGCCCGCCAGACTTTTTTTCAGGTTATGCAAGACCTTCAGGAACAGAAAATGACACCGCCTGAGGGAATGGACATTCCGTCCGACCCCAAAGGACAGCCCGAACAGTCCGCCGGCGAAGAAGACAAAGAGCTGTCCGACAAAACCACTTCAAGTAAATCCTTCCGCGCCGGGAACATTGATGAAGATGTGAACCAGCAGAAGAAAAACTACGAAACGGCGCAAAACATCAAAATGATAATGAAGGTTCTTGAAGGCAATTTTCAGAGAAACATGGCGACAAAAACCAGCCACCCCGGCGGAATGCCGAGGCGGTGGCGGAGGATGAACTCTTTTGACCTTGAGGACGCAGACCCGCTTGAGTTTTTTCTCTGGTCAGACACAACTTCGCCGATCCTGCCGCGCGTTCAGTTCAGGGAAAGAGAGTCAACGGGGGGCGAAATCGCCATTCTACGGGATGTCAGCACCTCGATGATGGGAACACACAGCGAGTGGGCATCATCGGTGGTGGGGGGCGTCATAGAGCTCGCGAGAACAAAAAACATGAGATGCGGCTACCTTGAGTTCAATCACAAGGCGGACCCCTATGAGCGACAGAAAGGCAAACGCAGCATCTTCTCAAGAGAGTATCCGTGGCTTATGGACATGGCGGAATCAACCGACTGCTCGGGCAATACAAACTACGAAGAAGCGCTGAAAACAACTATTTCGGAATTCAAAGGGCGCGGTCGCAGAAACAAACACATACTTTTCATAACGGACGGAATTCCCACTTCCGGTGACATCCGGCTTGAAGATGACGACAAAGAAGCGCGGCGGCGCACACCCCGGCTGAATAAAAAAGAGGATTTGACGGACTATCTTAACGCCGGAGCGCCGAACCGCGCCACGCAAGAGCCGCGCCCTTTGCGCGAAATCGTGAAAAAAACTCAGCAACTCGGCATCCGTATCCATTCAATCTTCATCGGCTCAAAAAACTATCCGCCGATTTTGCAGAAAATCTCAGAGGAAACTTTCGGAACGCAGTTTGTCGCGTTCAGAGACGGAGAAAACGTAATGCAGGTTGAGCGCAAAGACAAATTCATAAGCAACTACGCCAGAAAAGCCGAAAAAAACGAAAGTTTTGACCCCATCAAAGCGGCTTTCTCGCACAAAATTCACACGGTAACGGGAAAACTGTAAATCTTATTTCACCAATACGACAAGATTGTCACGGTGTATGATTTCGTTGCCGTATTTATAGCCAAGTATCGCCTCAATCTCCGCAGCTTTTGCGCCGCGAATTCTTTCAACCTCATCAGATGAATACGACACCAGCCCGCGCGCGACTTCCGCGCCCTGCGGGTCAAGGCACAAAACGGGATCACCCCTGCCAAACTCTCCGCTGACTTTTGTAACTCCCGAAGGCAGCAAACTTTTGCCCTCCCCGCCCACCGCTTTGGACGCGCCTTCATCAAGGGTTATTTCCCCTCTGGGTTTGAGCGTGTGCGCGATCCAGTGTTTGCGCGCGGCGAGTTTTTCGCCGGTCGGAACAACAAGCGTTCCCACTTCATCGCCTCTGAAAATCTTCCCTATGTTCTCAAAATCCCTGCCGTCCGCTATGATGGTGGGAATCCCGAATGCGGACGCTTTCGCCGCCGCCTGCAGCTTTGTTTTCATGCCGCCGGTGGTGGTTGCTCCTGAAGTGCCGCCCGCGCTTTTTTCAATCACTGCGTCTATGTTTTTTATGACGGGCAGAAGCCGGGCGTTTGAATCGTTTTCGGGATTGGAGTCATAAACGCCGTCCGTGTTGGTTAGCATAAGCAGCAAATCCGCCTCAACAAAAGCGGCGACAATCGCCGCAAGATTGTCGTTGTCGCCAAACATTATCTCTTCAACCGCGACAGTGTCATTTTCGTTCACAACCGGAATGACGCCCATTTGCAACAACTCGCTGAGGGCGCCGCGTGCGTTCAAAAAACAGCGCCTGTCCGAAAGTCCGTCCTGGGTGAGCAGTACCTGCGCCACAGAAAAACCGTTTTTGAAAAAAGCCGTTTCGTAGTTGCGGATAAGATTGCTCTGCCCGCACGCGGCGACCGCCTGCTTTTTGCGTATTGTGTCGGGGCGCGTGCGGAGCCCGAGTTGTTTCATTCCCGCCGCGATTGCGCCCGAAGACACTATTACGACCCTTATCCCCGCTTCGCGCAAGCAAGCAACCTGCCGGGCGATTCGCCCGAAAACGGTTTCATCAAGGGACGAGCCGGAAAGCAGAACGCTGCTGCCGATTTTAATAACGGCGGTTTTCGCGTTCTTCACAAAGATCCTGTTTTTTACTGACATTTTAATACTCTCGCGGAGAACTCCGGACGCTGATTGACAGCGCCCCGGACTGGTGATATTTTCCACTTTTGCGGTGAAAAGTAAATAAAAACCGCGGGAGTAGCTCAGTTGGCCAGAGCATTTGCTTCCCAAGCAAAGGGTCGCGGGTTCGAATCCCGTCTCCCGCTCAAATTTCCCTGTTGACAACGAAAAGTGTGAGTAATATCCTCATTATTTCTTTTCGCGGGAGTAGCTCAGCTGGCTAGAGCGTTTCCTTGCCAAGGAAAAGGTCGCGGGTTCGAATCCCGTCTCCCGCTCCATTCAACCCATTGAGACAAAACCGGGTTGAGACTCAACCCTTTTTACCCATTTAGCGACTTCGGGGTATTGCGAAATATCAATCTCGCCCTCATTCGCGAGCGCGACATACGGATAACAGGCAATGTCCGCTATTGTATATGAGCCCGCGAGAAACTCACGCCCGGCGAGGCAACCGTTGAAAACCTCAAGCGCCGCGCGCCCTTCGGCACGTTTTTGCTCAAGCGCGTCCGCGTCAACCTTGTCGGGCGACAGATATTTAGTCCAGAAACGCGCGAGCGCGAGCGGAGTGTCCAGAGTTGTTTTCCCGAAAACAACCCACTGGGCAACTTTGCCGAACCCTTCGGGGTCTTCCGGCAAATAGGGGTTTGGCGCGAACTTTCGGGCAATGTAAAACAGAAGCGCGTTTGACTCCCACATCACAAAATCGCCGTCCACAAGAACCGGAATTTTGCAGTTTGGATTAAGTTTTTTGAACTCATCGGTCTGATGTTCGCCTTTGAATATATCAATGACGATTTTCTCAAACTCCGCGCCGAGATACGAAAGCAGCAGTTCGGATTTATATGCGTTGCCCGAAAGCGGGTGGGTGTAGAGTTTCATTTAGATTTTTGACCTTTCCTATTTAGCATCCACTCTTCCACTTTGTTTATTACTTCTTCATCTGCTCTACTTACAGGCCTAACACTTGCAATTGTTCGAGGTCTCCCTTGCTCATCAAAAGTAAAGTCTCCTAGAGCAGTTTTGTTACACCAGTGACACTGTGGAATGATATTGCCGGGTTCAAGCGATTTATTGGGATTCATATGTCCCTTTTCAAGAGATTCGACTTTTAAACTTGAATCAAATCTGTGACGCTCTCCAATCTTCGTTCCGCAAGACGCACAAGCGTATTTATATTCTTTCAAGATACTTTTCCAATCACCTTTCCTGACCACCTTTCTCCTCCCTGGAGTGGAATTAGGAATAGGTTTTTTTGTCGTAATCAAAACATGGCATCCCTGCGGAGTAAAACGCTCCTTTCTTCCAAACTTGAAAGAATCACCCTTATTTAAAATGTGCCAGCCACCTTGTGTCTTCAGATGTCTTATTTGCTGGTCGGTTGCAGCTTTGCCGGTCAATTTGTTTATTAAGTTGGCAACATCGTCCTTATGAACTGCCTCCATTTGAAAATGCTTCAAAACAGCCAACTGATACCACTTGGCTGTTCCCTTTTTGGGAAGTTTAATACCATGGGCTTTGAGGTTCGCTTCCCAATCTGTCTTAATGTTTCGAAAAGCAGAGTTCAGCTCTTGTTTTTTAACAGAAAGAGCTTTTTTGCGGGAAATTCTTTCAAAATAGACCTTGCTCACTTTTTACCCTTTTTAGCGCAATTTGAGTGTAGTCAGAGTCTATTTCAAAACCCATAAACCTACGGTTGTCCTGCAAAGCGGCAACTGCTGTTGTTCCGCTACCAACAAACGGATCCAAAACCGTCTGCCCCTCAATTGTGAACAATCTTATTAACTGCCTCATTACAGGAACCGGTTTTACGGTCATATGACCAACTTCCGTTCCCTTCTTTGGCTTGGGAGCTTCGAGAATGGTTCCCGGAAAACCGTTACCCATAAAAGACTGGTCGGGACACATAAGACCTGTTTGATAGGAAATCCAATTTTCAACAAAAGTCCCTTTTCTGGGCTTTTGCGCCAAAATTATCGGTTCAAACTGAGGTTTTAATTGAGGTGTCTTTTTGCCAGCAATCTCCTTAAGGATTTCTTGTTTTCTCTTATTGCTGATTTTCATTTTACGAACAAAATGTTCTTGTGAAAAAGCTTTCGCTTGCCCTTCATACTTCCACGCAAGCATATCTCTGATTTCAAAACCCGCTTCATCAAGAGCAGAACCCATAGCGTAAGACAGACGCGCTTGGCTGAATACCGCAACAAAACCACCGGGCTTTAACACTCTGTAAATTTTTCCTGAAACCTTAAGCATAAAGGATTTCAGCCGTTTGGCTTGTTTCCGGTCAAACTTCATTCCGGCAGGAAGCCCTCCTATTATTCCGGGCTTCACTCTTTTTTTCAGTTTTTCCTTGTTCCAATCATCACCCATTCCATCAAGAAAATACGGAGGGTCTGTAGCAACAAAATGGATAGACTCGGAGGACAAAGAGTCCAGCCCCTTCAAACAATCCTCATTGCGTATATCGCACGCACTCCCGTATTGTTCTACGTTTTCAGCACAAAGGTTCATAGTAGGGTCAATAAATTATAACAAAGAATTCTACTCCTTAATATACCTCTCAAATTTTCCTTTAAGCGTATCTTCTCCGAGAATCGCGTTCAGAGTTTTTCTGTCGGGAAGAGCGTAGGTAACAACGGCTCGCACCGAATCCCTGCCGTCCGCGCCCTTGATTGATGCCGAAACGCGCACGGTTTTGCCGTCCCGCTCAATCACTTTTGCGCGCGCTTCAAGCGGAGAGTCAAAACCGACCGGCGCGAGATAGCGCAGGTCAATGCGCGTTGTAACGCCGATTTTGCCAACCTTGTCAAACATTGCCCAGAAGGAAAGTTCGTCAATAACGGCGCACTGAATTCCGCCGTGAACAATTCCAGGGAAACCGTTGAAATGCCTTTCGGGAGTCAGAGTCGTGAACACTTCGTCCGTGTCGTCATCAGCGTAGAATTTGAGCCGCAACCCGAACTCGTTTTGCGGATGGCAGACAAAGCAGTTGTTGCCCGGAAGGTCTATGAAAACATTTTCTATCTCGCGGGACATTCCGCTATTCTTCGGCGTCTGAGTCTTCAGTGTCCGTGTCTTCGGTATCAGGCTCTTGCTCGTTTACGGCTTCAATCTCAGCCTCTTCGTGAGGCACGGAACCGTTTGCCTGCTGTTCGGGTTCGGGCGCGTCTGAATCCTCGCCGGAATCTTCTCTTTCAACAACCTTTGCCGCCGCCGCGATGATTTCACCGGCTCCAAGACGCACCACCCGCACGCCCTGCGCAACGCGTCCGGTGCTTCTGATTTCACTCACATTGACCCTGATGACCTTGCCGGCGGGGGTTGTGATGAGAATAAGTTGAGTGGCATCCGTTACTTGAAAAGTGCCGACCACTTTGCCGTTTTTCTCGGTTATATCAACAGTTTTTACACCCTTGCCGCCCCGATTTGTCTGCCTGTAACTTGAAACACGTGTTCTTTTGCCGAAACCTTTTTCCGTAACCGTAAGAATCTGCGCTTCGGGGTCTTCAACCGCTTCAAGACTGACAAGACGGTCTTTCGGGTCAAGTTTGAAGCCCTTTACTCCCGCCGCCGTTCTTCCCATCGGTCTGACTTTTGCCTCTTCAAAACGAATCGCTTTGCCGTCGTGGGAAGAGAGGAAAATCTCGCTGTTGCCGTTTGTTATGCGCGCGGCGACAAGCTCGTCTCCGTCTTTGATGTTCAGCGCGATAATTCCGCCCGAACGCGGACGCGAATACGCCATCAGACTTGTTTTCTTCACAACGCCGCGCCGGGTCGCCATGAGAATAAATTTGTCTTCCTCAAACTTTTTCACGGGAAGCACCGCGGCAACATTCTCACCCTCGCCGAGGTTGAGCAAATTCACCATCGCCCTGCCCCGCGCGATCCGCCCCGCTTCGGGAATTTCATAAACTTTGAGCCAGTGACACCTGCCGTGATTGGTGAAAAACAGAACATAGTTGTGCCTTGAAGCCGTAAACAGGTCTTCAACGAAATCGCTCTCGCGGGTGGTCATTCCTTTTTTGCCCTTGCCGCCGCGCCGCTGGCTGCGGTAAATGCTCAAAGGCGTGGTTTTTATGTAACCCTCATGCGAAATTGTTACGACCATATCCTCGTCCGAGATAAGGTCTTCAATTGAAATTTCTTCAACGTTTTCAAGAATTTTCGTTCTTCTTTTGTCAGCGTATTTTTTCTTCAGTTCAACCAGTTCATCGCTGACGATTTTGAAAATCAGCTCTTCGCTGGCGAGGATTTTTTTGAGTTCCGCGACCGTTTTCAAAAGCTCTTCGCGTTCCTCAAAGATTTTGTCCCTTTCAAGCGCGGTAAGCCTCTGCAACCTCATGTCCAGAATCGCCTGCGACTGAATGTCGGACAGCGAAAGATTTGCAATAAGCCCGTCTTTGGCTTCGTTCGGGCTTTTGGAACCGCGTATGAGTTTGATGACTGCGTCAATACTGTCCAACGCAATTTTCAACCCCTCAAGAATGTGCAGGCGCGCTTCGGCTTTCTCAAGGTCAAACAGGGTTCTTCTTATGACCACTTCCCTGCGGTGGTCTATGAACTGCGCAAGCGCCTGTTTCAGGTTCAAGACTTCGGGCTGATTGCCTACCAGCGCAAGCATAATTACGCCGAAAGACGTGTCCATTTGCGTGTTTTTGTAAAGTTGATTGAGAACGACTTCAGCGTTTTCGCCTCTTTTGAGTTCCACGACAAGGCGGATTCCGTCCCTGTCGGACTCATCGCGAATATCGCTTATGCCCTTAATTTTTTCATCTTTGACAAGCTCCGCCATGCGCTCTATGAGTTTGACCTTGTTGACCTGATACGGCATTTCGCTGATTACCACAAGGTTTTTGTCGCCTTTTTTCTGTTTCTCTATTGTGGCTTTCGCCCTGATTTTGATTATTCCTCTTCCGGTTTCGTATATCTGTTTGATGGGCGCGCTGCCGTGAATAAACCCGCCGGTCGGAAAATCCGGACCGGAAACATGCCCCATAAGTTGCGCGATCGTTATGTCGGGATTTTTAATCTGGGCGACAATCGCGTCAATAAGCTCTCCAAGGTTATGAGGCGGGATGTTTGTTGACATTCCGACCGCGATCCCGGCGGAACCATTGAGCAGAAGGTTGGGCAGCCGCGCAGGCAGAACAACCGGCTCATGCTCACCTCCGTCATAGTTCGGAATGAAATCAACGGTGTTTTTGTCAAGATTGTCCAGCAGTTCGCCGGCGATTTTGTCCAGCCGGACTTCGGTGTAGCGCATCGCCGCAGGCGGGTCGCCGTCCATTGAGCCGAAATTGCCCTGACCATCAACAAGGGGATAGCGCATTGAAAAATCCTGCGCCATTCGCACAAGCGTATCGTAAATCGCCGAATCGCCGTGCGGATGAAACTTACCCATCACATCGCCGACAATTCGCGCGGACTTTTTATAAGGTCTGTTCCAGGCGTTTCCGGCTTCGTGCATTCCGTAGAGAATGCGGCGGTGAACGGGCTTCATTCCGTCTCTGGCATCGGGCAACGCCCTGCCCACAATCACACTCATTGAGTATGAGAGATAAGACTCCTTCATCTCATCTTCGATGCTTCTTGGAAGGAAACGCGAACTGTCTTCTGCCATTGTTTGAAAACCGGAAAAGGTTTTAGTTGCCTACATTATATTACAAACGCCGTGCACAATCAATTGCCCTCCCTTCAAACTTCGCCGCCGTTTCGGTATCCTTTGTGCCGTTATGAGAGTGATAACCGGCTCGGTGAAGGGCAGGAAAATAAAAACCGCCTCTAAAGGCGTACGCCCGATGACAGCGCGCGTTAAAAAATCGGTGTTTGACCGGCTGGGCGACATCGGAGGCGCGAGAGTCCTGGACGTCTTCGCGGGCTCGGGCGCGCTGGGAATAGAAGCGTTGAGCAGAGGCGCGGACAGCGCGGTTTTTGTTGAAAAGAGCACTCATGTGGCGGACATAGTCTGCGAAAACATAAAACAGTGCGGTTTTGAAAACCGGTGCGAAGTGATTCGCCTGGACTACCGCAAAGCGGCACAACGGCTGCTTTCGGGGGAAAAAAGGTTTGACCTCATATTCATCGCACCGCCGTATGCGCTTTTCCAAAAGGTTTCCGACAGGAATTTGACCGACTGTTTTTCTCCGTTAATATCGGAAAACGGCAGAATTGTAATAGAGTATGAGACCGGAACGGCAGCGGAGAACGAAAACGGCGCGGAAAACCGCCTGACGAAAAAGTATGGCGGAACAACCGTCAGCATACTTTCCCGCGCCGGCTCGTGAACGGAAAACTGAAATGAAAAGAATGGCAATATATCCCGGATCTTTTGACCCTCTCACTCTGGGGCACATAAACATCATTGAGCGCGGCGCGGAGGTTTTTGACGAACTGACAGTCGCGGTGGCGGGAACAATCTCAAAAAGCGCGGCTTTTTCCGCGAAAGAGCGAGTGGAGATGGTTACCAAAGCGGTCAAGGGCAAAAAGAACGTCAAAGTGGAAGGTTTTGACGGTCTGCTCATGGACTACGCCACGCAAAAGGGAGTGAAAACAATTCTGCGGGGAATGAGAAGCGTTTCGGATTTTGAATACGAACTCCGAATGGCAACCGCGAATAAAGCGCTAAACCCCGGAATTGAAACTGTTTTCATGGTTACGGACGCGAAGCATTCCCACATCAGTTCATCGCTGATAAAAGAGATTGTAACTCTGGGCGGCTCGGCGGCGGGGCTGGTTCCGGATTTTGTGGAAAAATGCTTGCGCGAAAAACTGCTTGGGAAATAGACACTTTTAGAGGAGCGGGAGAAGAAAATGAGCATGGAAATTTCCAAAAGAGCAACGAATATAAAACAGTCCGCGACTCTGGCAATTACGGCGAAGGTCAAAGAGCTCAGAGCCGAAGGGGTGGACGTCATCGGGTTCGGCGCGGGAGAGCCGGACTTTGACACACCCTCGGACATAAAGGAAGCGGGCATTGAGTCCATACAAAACGGGTTCACAAAATACACGCCGGTCGGCGGAATACCGGAACTCAAAAACGCAATAACTGCGAGAATAAAAGAAGATTATGGAATTGAATACGCGCAGGACGAAGTTATGGTCTCGTGTGGCGCGAAGCACACGCTTTACAACATAGCGCAGGCGGTTCTCAACCCCGGAGACGAGGTGATTGTCCCCTCTCCCTACTGGGTTTCATATCCGGCGCAAATCGCGCTTGCGGGGGCGCAAGCCGTTATCGCGGAAACAACCCTCAAAGATGGCTTCAAACTCACACCCGCCATGCTGAAAAAGAGAATCTCGCGCAAAACCCGTGCGCTGATTTTGAACTATCCGTCAAATCCCACGGGCTCCACTTATGACGAAAATGAACTTAAAGCGCTTGCGGACACAGCGATGGAAGACGGAATTTTCATCATTTCAGACGAGATTTATGACAAAATTCTTTACGGCGGAATAACCCACACACCGGTTGCGTCTCTGGGAGAGGAAGTCAGAGAGAACTCCATTCTGGTAAATGGCGTGTCCAAAACCTACTCCATGACGGGGTGGCGAATCGGATACGCGGCGGGCGGCAAAAACATTATCTCGGCGATGTCACGCATACAGGGGCAGTGCACTTCAAACCCTCCGTCAATGGCGCAAATGGCGGCGGTTGAAGCGCTTTCGGGCGGACAAGAAGTCGTGGAACGGCGTGCCGAAGAATTTGAGCGCAGAAAAGACTTCATCGTCTCAAGGGTTAGGGAGATAGGTTTTGAGTGCCTTGACCCTCAGGGGGCATTCTATATTTTCCCTTCCATTGAAAAATTCATCGGCGTGAAATTCGGCGACAGGGAAATGGAAAACAGTATGGATTTTACAGATTTTCTGCTGAACCAAGCGAAAGTGGCGGTTGTTCCCGGCATAGAGTTCGGAATGGAAAACCACATCAGAATCTCCTACGCAACATCAATGGAAAACATTGAAGAGGGAATGAACAGAGTGGAAAACACCCTTTCCCTTCTCTCTTAAAAGTGTCTCTCAAAATCGCCACGCCTTTGAGTTTGACCGGAAAATTCGCGCCGCTTGGAAAAAAAGCCCGTAACGGCATAACCCTTTGGGCGCGATACATGGAATCGGCCGGCGAACATGTGGAACTTGTCATTGAAGATGACGAAAGTTCCGAAGAAAAAACATCCGCCATAACGGAAAAATTCTGTTCAGACAAAACCGTCCACGCGGTCTTCGGTCCGTATTCAAGCAGTCTTGCGCTTTCCGCCGCGCAGAGAGCGGCGGAAAAAGGAAAAACCCTGTGGAATCACGGCGGCGCAACGGATGAAATCAGCGATTATGAAAACACAGTGAGCGCGATAACGCCCGCAAGCCGGTACTTTGTTCCGATCGTTGATATGCTCGCGGGCGGCGGAGTAAAAGCCGTTGCGATAGCGAATCCAACCGGCAGCGGTTTTTCAAAAGCGGTCGCGGACGGAGCGGAAGCGCGTGCGCGGAAACTTAAACTCGCCGTTCGCAGATTTGAATATGTTTCGGGGTCGGTGGATTTCGGCAAAATCGCGCGGGAACTGATTGCGTGTGGAGCGCCCGTTCTTTCGGCGGGCGGAATGGATGACGATTTTGCGCTCGCGGAAAGGATTTTGGACGAGCGCGGCAGACCGGAGTTTTTGTGTTTTGTCGCCGCAGGCGTGGACGATTTTTTTGAGCGGTTCGGGGTAAAAAGCGAAGAAGTTTTTTCCGTAAGCCAGTGGGAGGAAAACAACCCGTTCGCGCCGGAACCGGACTTTGGTCCGTCATCTCTTGAGTTCGCGGAGATGTTTGAAAAAGAATACGGGCGCAGGCCTGACTATCCGGCGGCGCAGGCGTTCAACATCGGTCTGGTTTTTCAGAAATGCGCTCTTGAAAGCAAAAGCGCGGACGACAAAATCTTGCGCGAAACTGCGCGAAAACTGGACTTTACGACCTTCTACGGAAGGTTCAAAATGGATGCGGACGGCAAACAGTCCGGGCACAAAATGGTCATTACAAAATGGAAAGACAGAAAAAGGGTTGTGGTGGAGCCGAGCGGGTTCGAACCGCCGACCTCATCAATGCCATTGATGCGCTCTCCCAGCTGAGCTACGGCCCCTTGCTCACGAAATCTATCTAAGGCGTGGAACGAAAAGCAAACATATTTACTTTGAGTTCCCGTTCGGGCGCGGCATAAAACCACCCCGCACAGTACAATTCACTATCTAATTAGTGCGTGGAGCCGAGCGGGTTCGAACCGCCGACCTCCGGCTTGCAAAGCCGGCGCTCTCCCAACTGAGCTACGGCCCCTTACTTACGAAACTTCCAATTTTTCATGGGCCCAGATGGATTTGAACCATCGACCTCACCCTTATCAGGGGTGCGCTCTAACCAGGCTGAGCTATGGGCCCTCAGCAAAGCGGAAAGTGTATAAACAATCCGTGAGAGTGTCAAAATAACGGCGTTTGAGCCTATTTTTTGGTCAAATGCCATCCGTTGCCCACCGGACACTCATATGTTTTCAATATCACCCCTCTTTTACTCTTCATTTTGACCATACGTCCGGCATCCCGCTCGGTTTCGTAGATATCCTTGGTTACGCCTTCTGAACTTGTGCATGCCTCGCAAGTCCTGTTCGGCGCGCGGTCTTTTGGACCAATATGAAAATAACCGCAGGTTTCGCAGGAATACGGAACCAAGTCCTCATTGCCAAAATTGGATTTCGCGTAATCCGCGCCCTCTTGCGCCTCGCTTCGTGAACCGTATTCAGTAAGCGGCTCACCATCCGAACGGAAACAGGTTTTGCTTTTTTGAATCATTACAGAGAACTATTCTATAAAAAACACCGCCCTGAACGAATAAGATTTTTTGGTACCGGAAAAGAAATTACGCAAAATCGGCAACGGCAAAGCCGCCGCGTTCGCACGCTTTGAGAACAACTTGCGCGCACGCCTTCGCGTCTGAAAGCGCTTCGTGGTGGTTGAAAGAAATGTCGAGTTCGTTGCAGAGAGTTTTGAGCGCCGCGCCGTTTTGTAAGTTAAACGCTCTGTATGCGAAACGCCTGCTGTCCAGCCACTTTTTGGCACCTATACCCGAAATTCCGTATCTGCTTTTTGCTTGTCTGACTGCCTCAAGGTCAAAAAATGTGTGGCTTATTACAATGCGGTTTTGAAGTTTAGAACGGAGAGTTTCGGAAATGTCCGCAAAGGTCGGCGCGTTTGCCACATCTTCAGGGTAAATGCCGTGAATTCTTATATTGCCTTCTTCAAAATGCTCTTCGGGGTTTACAAGCGTTGACCACTCGTCCGCAAAAATGCCGTTGCGAACCTCAACAATGCCGATTTGGCAGATACTGCCACGGCTACGGTTGGCGGTTTCAACGTCTATGGCAACGAAATCGCTCATTTGTTTTTATGTGATTTTTTATTCTTCTTGGTTTTGCTCTTTGCTGTGTGCAAGTTGGGCTGGTTTATTCTCACCATTTTAGCAACATACTCCCTGTCCTTTGGAGTCATCCTGCCAAAAATTTCAACCCTCTGATTGGCAACTTGCTCCAATTGAACAAACCATTTCATATCGTCTTTATCTTCTCCTTCCGCCAAACGTGCCGCATCTTTCCATTTCCCTGCTGTTCTCCAGTTCCGAAAAGCATCTTTATTATAATCTGTCCCTGCACTTTCAAATGCTTCCGCCGCTTCTTCCCAACGCTTTTGTTCTTCTCTGATTTTGCCTGTTCTCCAATAATCCGTTGGTTCAATCACTGATAGAACTCTATCCGCATTTTCCAAATCTCCTGAATCCAGAAGAGTATCAACAGCTGTTCTTTTCAACTCCATTGATTCCTTTTTGCTGTCCCCTATAAAACCTGTAAGTTCAAGCCATTGATCAACATTTCCAGAAAACTGCCACGCCATTTCTTTTTGTTTTGAACAGTTATCTATGGATTTTCTTAAATCTTGTTGCACTGCGCTCAGAGAATCCTTCAGCCAATCTTCCTTAATGGAAACTGCCGATTCGAGAAAATCAGGTAACAATTTTTCCGACTGTTTTTCAGACCACTGATAAAAACTTTCAAAAAACTTCTCATATTTTGGCAAGCCAAGTTCTTTCAAAACTTCTTTTCCTCTTAAATAAAAACCTTCACGCTTTCCTTCTTCCGAGACAAGCCCTGTAGTCATTCCACGAAGAAGTTCTATACTCACGTTCTTGCGTAAGTCACTATCGGAAACCCCTTCAGGCAGGTCTTGATTCCCTAAAAGGGCAAATGCTTTGCCTGCTTTTTCCAGCGATTTCTCGTTATTTTGTTGGTATAGATTGTTAGCCTCTGCCATTAATTCCCTGACCTTCTCTTCTACTGTTTTATCTTCTTCCGAAAACTCTTCCAATAGTTCTTCCGTGGTAGAGAAAACAATTGAAAACCCAGCAGTCTGCGAAAGAATTGCAATACTTTCATCCCTCTCTTCGTTAGTGCTTTCAACATCCATAAAGATTATGGACTCTGTTGATCTGCTGAGCGCAACACGAAGATTATCCATTAGTATTCGCGCCCTTAAATAATCCGCAGGGTCTTTACTTTTACTTTCCCTCAACTTTTTCAATTCATGTAAGGATTGGCCGGGATTGAGAACGCACACAGTCTGGTATTCCAAACCTTTGGCTTCGGACGGAGTCAGAATTGTATTTTCCGAACACCACTCAGGAACCTCATCCTGTGCTGATACAATCTTAATCCCGTCCCTCTCTTGAAGTTGGTTCAATAATTTTTTTGGTTCTTCGTCTTCTACCTGAAGGTAGAAAATCTTTCCGTTAACAGACTCACCCTTCATATTGTGTTGTCTGTCCCCCGGACGCAATTTTTTATCCAAGTCTTTATATAGTCCAGCAACTCCCTCTATGAGGTCAACTATCTTTTTTGGGGAACGAAGATTGTGCTGAAGATTGACCTTTTCCGGGTCATGTTTCAGGTGAGAAGAGAAAAGATTGCTCAACTTGTCCCAATCAAAACCGGAATGCCAAACAGTCTGACTTTCATCTCCAGCAACAATGATGGAGGGAATATAATCTCTTTTTGTATCTAAAGCCTTGCAGAATTCCACAACAACTGCCATATCAAGCAAAGTTAAATCCTGCACCTCATCTATAACAACACGGTCAAAATCATCATATCCCTTTGGAATTCCTTTCTTTTGGAGGCTTATTACCGCTTCCGTTGCCAAAGCAGATTCGGGAAACATTTTTTCAAGCAATCCGTCCTCATTCTTCCAACTATCAAAAACATCAAGAAACTCCTTTCTCACGGTGCTTTTTTTTAAAATTTCGTTTGATTTGTATTCTTCATATTTGATATGAGCAATCTTGCCACTTTCGAGACATGTTTTTTCATCTCCAGGAAATGCCTCTCCCACAAGAACAGAATGAATTTGAGAGAAAAATAAATCTCTGTATTTCTCTTTGATGGTCTGTATTCGCCTGTCAAATTGTCTGTCAAACTCTATTCTTCCCTGTCTTTTATCCCCCTCAAGATCTTTGCCAGTTACATCACCAAGAAACTCCCGAAAACTTTTACATATAACTTCAACATTCTTTGGGGCAAATGTTTCGAATTGCTTTTCCGCATGAGACACCAAGCCTGAAGACCAAGTAAGATAGAGCACACGACCACCATGTGGGGCAATTCCACGCTCGACACATTCATGCAAAGTAGCAGTTTTGCCAGAACCAGGATTTCCGTTGAGAAACCGAATAGGACTCTCCGTTCCAGAAAGGCTGAAGAATTTTTTTTGTTGTTCTGTCCAATGGTCAAAACAACCTTTAATGTATTCCTGCTTTATTGGCAAACAATCTTCTAATGGGTCAGGAACAAGCAACTTATCATTCTCAGCATGGTGCCGTATTGACTGTATTAAAATGGCATCTTTAGGAAGTCCGGTGGATTCCACACATGGAGCACCTTGCTTTGCAAACCAGAGATAATACTGATTACCTCCGCTACCACCTAGCGGAATGCGTAGCCATCCCTTATTTTCTCCCTTTATACCTTTGATATTGGAAAGAGTATTTCCATGAGACATAAGGTTTCCTAACCTCATCCATATCTTTCCGTGAAAATCAGACCCCTTCCCTTCTGACTTGTTCTCTCCTAAGAGGCAGCTGGAAATTTCTGTGGAAAGATAGATTTCATATTTCGGTTTCCAGAACTCTCTAGAAGCCGAACTTACTTGATGGTCTGGTAGAAATTGAAAATCAATTTTCTTTATTTCGTTTTTTGGCATCCGTTACTCCTTTCTGACCAACCGCAGAATTTTGTTGAAAATCAACAAACAGAACACAAAAAACCAAACACAAAAGCCCTTTGTAAAACTGAAAAGCACGCCGACAGACAGACTACAAAACCGTTTCGTTCAAACGATTTAGTTTCGTTTTCTTGTTGTTTACTCTTTGTGAGTAAAAATTTACTCCGTGAGTAAGGAGGTGATCCAGCCGCAGGTTCCCCTACGGCTACCTTGTTACGACTTCACCCCAATTACTGGCCCTACCTTAGGAGCCTGCCTCCCGAAGGTTAAGCACAGCTACTTCGGGTAGAACCAACTTTCGTGGTGTGACGGGCGGTGTGTGCAAGGTCCGGGAACGTATTCACCGCGGCATTGCTGATCCGCGATTACTAGCGATTCCAACTTCATGCAGGTGAGTTTCAACCTGCAATCCGAACTGAGACCGACTTTAGAGGATTGGCTCCCCCTCACGGGTTAGCAACCTGTTGTATCGGCCATTGTAGCATGTGTGTAGCCCAAAGCGTAAGGGCCATGCTGACTTGACGTCATCCCCGCCTTCCTCCGATTTGTCACCGACAGTCTCTTTAGAGTCCCCGCCCGAAGCGCTGGCAACTAAAGATAGGGGTTGCGCTCGTTACCGGACTTAACCGGACACCTCACGGCACGAGCTGACGACAGCCATGCAGCACCTGTGCTAAATCCGCCAGGCAAGCCCGACGTAACTGATGCTTTCACACCAGCCTAAGATAGCATGTCAAGCCTTGGTAAGGTTCTTCGCTTATCATCGAATTAAACCACATGCTCCACCGCTTGTGCGGACCCCCGCCAATTTCTTTGAGTTTCAGCCTTGCGACCGTACTCCCCAGGCGGGATGCTTAACGCGTTAACTACGACAAAGAGGAAAATCCCCTTCATCTAGCATCCATCGTTTAGGGCGTGGACTACCCGGGTATCTAATCCGGTTTGCTCCCCACGCTTTCGTTCCTCAGTGTCAGTACCAAGCCAGTTGGCTGCCTTCGCTCACTGGTGTTCCTCCCGATATCTACGCATTTCACCGCTACACCGGGAATTCCGCCAACCTCTCTTGGACTCAAGTCAAGCAGTTTTGGATGCAATTCCGGGGTTAAGCCCCGGGCTTTCACATCCAACTTGCAAGACCACCTACGAACTCTTTACGCCCAGTAATTCCGAGCAACGCTTGCCCCCTCCGTATTACCGCGGCTGCTGGCACGGAGTTAGCCGGGGCTTCCTCTGGAGGTACAGTCAAGCCTGTAAGGTTAATTTACAGACCCTTCTTCCCTCTTGACATAGGTTTACAACCCGAAGGCCTTCTTCCCTCACGCGGCATCGCTGGGTCAGGCTTTCGCCCATTGCCCAATATTCCCCACTGCTGCCTCCCGTAGGAGTCGGGGCCGTGTCTCAGTCCCCGTGTGGCCGATCACCCGCTAAGGCCGGCTACCCGTCTTTGGCTTGGTAGGCTTTTACCCCACCAACAACCTGATAGGACGTGGACCCCTCAAAAGGTGACAACCAAAAAGGCCATCTTTTACCCCGTTGTCCTCAGACATCGTGGTCATATCCGGCATTAGCCTTGGTTTCCCAAGGTTGTTCCGGACCTTAAGGCAGGTTATCCACGTTGTACGCACCCGTCCGCCGCTGTACTTGCGACCGAAGTCGCTTTCTCGCTCGACTTGCATGTGTAAAGCGTGCCGCCAGCGTTCGCTCTGAGCCAGAATCAAACTCTTCCTAAAAATTGTAATCGTCTGGAAACGACTCTGCGTTTGTCCGCTGTCTGCGTGCTATTCAGTTTTCAAAGAACTTGCGACACAAAATGTCGCGGGATTGTTAAAGTAACGAAGCCCCGTTGGCTTGTCAATACTGCAACAAAAAAAAGCGCCGGACAAAAAATCCGGCGCTTTTTCAATATGAAAAATTGGCGTGTTTATCAGAACACAAAGGAAATTCTAGCAACGCCAGACAGTCCCCACAATCTGCTAACGGGGCCTTCAGAACGGTTAATAACGTAATGCCCTTTTACCGCCATACCCATTTTCAAACCGCCGCGTTTGACATAGTCAAGGGAAAGTTTGCCAATCACCGGCAGAAATCCTTCTCTGGAAATCTGATCTCCGAGGTCGTAAACCAACAGACCCGTTCCCACTCCCGCCGAAAATTCCATCGGGGTTGTCTCCATGGGGAAATCAAACTGCACAAAAACCGGCGCAGAGAAATGGTTGAGAGTGTGATCCGCCACATCAACAAAACCAATCATGAAATCCGGCTCAAACCTTAAGCTTGAGAGAAAATTCAAACCGAAAAGGTTGTTGGCATCGCCAATAAAACGCGACAATTCAAAACCAATGGACAACCCATGCTCAGTCGCATCAGGCCCAGTCATCTGCGCCTTCTGGTAGTAGTAGCCGCTTTTAAGAACAAATTCTTTGTTGCCATCCGACATATACGTGGACATCATTGTGCCATCTTCGTCCATAGCCCCCGCTTTGACACTCGGGCTAAAAGACAGAACAAGCGCTATAACAAGCGCGAAAAATAAAGACTTTTTCATTTACAATCCTCCCTCCTGTGGAACTCCCTTCATTTTACAGACAAGCGCGGAGTTTTGTCAATAAAGTTTCAAAACCGCGCAATTTGAATTTCCCCTTCATTACTGTGAATATATATTGAGAAAAAGCGGCGTGCTTACGCGGCTCTCAAATTTCATTTAAGGCGGTTCACATGACAAAAGACACTCAAGGGAAATGGGCTCTCATTTTAGGCGCTTCAAGCGGTTTCGGGCAGGCGGCGGCGGTTGAGCTCGCGAAAAACGGAATGAACATCTGCGGAGTCCATTTGGATAGGAAAGCCGGGTTGGAAAACGTGGAAAAGATTAAAAGCAGTATTGAATCTGAAGGGGTCAAAGCGCTGTTTTTCAATGTTAACGCAGCGGATGCGGAAAAGCGCGCGGAGGTTCTGGACTCTATTGCCGGGCAGCGCGGCGCGGAGGGGGCGGTAAAGGTTCTTATGCACTCGCTCGCGTTCGGAACCCTCAAACACTACGTTTCAGAAAAGCCGGAAGAAATGCTCACAAACAAAAACATGGATATGACACTTGATGTGATGGCGCACAGCCTTGTTTACTGGTCGCAGGATGTTGTAACGCGAAAACTCATGGGCGAAGGCGGCAGAATTTTCGCGATGACAAGTTCGGGAAGCCACAGGGTCTGGCCCACATACGGAGCCGTTTCGGCGGCAAAAGCGGCGCTTGAACACCACATTCGCCAACTTGCCGTTGAACTCGCGCCGAAAAAAATCACCGCAAATTCAATAAGAGCGGGAGTAACGGACACGCCCGCGCTCAGAAAAATTCCCGGAAACGAGGCGCTTGTTGAAAACGCCATGCGGGTCAACCCGTCCGGGCGGCTGACCACAACGGAAGATGTTGCCAAAACAATCGCCCTTCTCGCTCAAAGCGGAGCGGACTGGGTAACGGGCAACGTAATCGGCGTCGACGGCGGCGAAGATTTGATATGAGAAATACGTTAATACTTGCGCCTCTCGCGAACTACGCACCGTATCTTATGAACGGACAGGCGGGTCTAAACTTCAAAATCACAGATGTGCAGAAATGAGCAACCTTCCCGAAATCAAAATCTACAACACCCTCACGCGGAAAAAAGAAACTTTTGAGCCGAAGACGCCCGGCAAGGTCGGAATATATGTCTGCGGGCCCACGGTTTACGATTCCGCCCACCTCGGACACGCCCGCAGTGCGGTGTCTTTTGATGTCATACGGCGGTTCTTCATTCACGCCGGATACGAGGTCAACTTCGTGAGAAACTACACCGATGTTGATGACAAAATCATCAACCGCGCGAACGAAGCCGGACAGACATCAGAGCAAATTGCCGAAACCTACATCAAGGACTACAGCGAAGACATGGAGGCGCTCGGCGTCCGCACGCCTGATGTTGAACCGAGGGTTACAACGCACATGACGCAGATAATTTCGCTTGTTGAAAAAATCATCGCGAGCGGTCTTGGATACGAGTCGGAAGGCGATGTGTTCTTCTCGGTGAGGAAGTCCAACGAATACGGAAAACTGTCTCGTAGAACTCTTGACTCAATGCTTGAAGCAGTGCGCATAGACCTTAATGAGAAAAAAGATGACGCGCTTGATTTCGCGCTCTGGAAAGCGGCAAAACCCGGAGAGCCAAGTTGGGACAGCCCGTGGGGAAAGGGACGACCCGGCTGGCACATAGAGTGCAGCGCAATGAGCATGGAATATCTCGGAATGGATTTTGACATACATGGCGGCGGGAAGGATTTGATTTTTCCGCATCACGAAAACGAAATTGCGCAGGCCGAAGCCGCGGGCGGCGGGTTCGCAAAATACTGGATGCACAACGGGCTGATACAAATAAACCGCGAAAAAATGAGCAAATCGCTGGACAACTTTCTCACGGTCAAACAGGCGCTTGAAAGATGGTCTCCCGAAGCAATTCGCCTTTTCTTTCTGCTTCACCACTACCGCAATCCGGCGGACTTTTCCGAGAAATCTCTGGACGAGGCGGAGTCTTCGCTTGAGCGTCTCTACAAAACTGTCGGGCGCGCAAAAGGCGCGGAAACGGGGGAAACCGAAGACTCCGAACTTTCCGAAGCGGTGAAAAACTTCAAAGAAAAAAGTTTCGGCGCGATGCTTGACGATTTTAACTCCGCCGAAGCAACAGGTCATCTGTTTGACCTCATAAGGGAAATCAACCGCTCACTTGATTCAAACCCCGCCGGTTCGGGCGCGATTGCCTCTGCGCTCGTCGCGATAGAGGATTTCGCGGGTATCGTGGGAATTCTCGCGGGTAACCCCGATGATTATATGAAAGGCACGGCGGGCGCGGAAATATCCGAAGATGAAATCACCGGACTGATAGCGGAAAGAGAAGCCGCGAGAAAAGAAAAAAACTGGAGCAGAGCGGACGAAATCCGCACGCTTCTCGCAGACAAGGGCGTTGTTCTTGAAGACGGAGCCGAAGGAACGGTTTGGAGTTTTAAGAAATAGCCGTGAAAAAAGGTTGCAAAGCCCCGTTTTATTGATAGACGGAAAAAAACGAAGACCCTAAATCCAAACGCCCATATACTCAAGGGCGCGTTTCATCGTCTGCGGCGCTTGAGTTTCGCCACGGCAGCTAAACCAGCACGCTTCACATTTTGTGGGCTGAAACATTCCCGGTTCGTATTCAGACCAGTGCGCTACAACGGGCATTTCACTGCACCGTTTGATGTGTCCGCTCGGGGTGATTTGCAGATGCTCAATTCCCGCCGTGCAGTCCGGCACGCCGCCGCGCTCAAAATATGACGGGATTTGATTCAAGTAATATTCGCTTGAAAGAATAGTCCCCTTCCATTTGCGCCTTCTTTCAATAATTTCGTCAACAAGCTCTCTAACGCGCCCCGTGTGTTTGGAGTCAATCAAATGCGACTCGTTGTTTGTTTTCATCACAGAATACGAACTGAAAGATATGCCGATGCCCCACTCTCTCGCCTTGTCCGCAATGTTCAAAACCTCGTCCAGATTGTCGTCCATTATTACCGTGTTCACTATGATGCTTTTGTCCGGAAACTCTTCCGCCATTTGAGGCATAAGTTCGGAAATCTGCTTCCAAAGCCCTTTGATTCCCCTGTATTGGTCGTGCTTCTCACCCGGAAAATCAAGTGAAATGGCTATCTGATCCATTCCGGCGTCAAAAAGTTCGCGCGCTTTGTCTATATCCAGCAGGTCGCCTTTGGTAACCATTGAGGTGAAGATGTAAATGGAAGCCTCTTTGATTTGGCGGAAAATGTCGGGAAGGTCTTTCCTGAGCATCGGCTCGCCGCCGGTTACGACCGTAACAAGCGGGTTGATTTTCCGTATCACGGGGCCGTAGTCGTCAAGCCGGACTTCGTGGCGCGTCTGCCAATAATCACAGAAATCGCAGGTCGCGTTACAGAGTTTTGTAACTTCAAGATTCGCGAGTATGGGTCTTCCGGCAACTCTGGAATAAGCATATTTTGCTATACCCGTCGCACCTTCTCTAATCGAAAGCATTGGTGCAGAATATCACACGGGCGGAACCGTTTCAATCAATATCTCCTTGCGTGTAATCTCACGCGCCTGTTAAAATCAGGCAAATGAAAGCCGCAACGAGAGAGGAAATACGCGAGATAGACAGAGCGTCCGTTGATGAACACGGGATTTCTGTAAACGTGCTTATGGAAAATGCCGGGCGCGCCGTTTGCTCGGCGGCGGAGAGGAAATTCCCCGAAGCCCGGAAAATAGCCATCGTCTGCGGAGGCGGCAACAACGGCGGAGACGGCTTTGTCGCCGCGCGGCATCTGGCGGCTAAGGGAAAGGAAGTTACTGTTTACACTTCAAAAAAAATGGCCGAATATTCCAAACAACCCCTTGAAAATCTGAAATCTGCGGAAAAAAGCGGAATTCCAATCGTTGAAATCGGAAAAGAAACCTCAAAAATTGCCGGATGCGACCTCATAATTGACGCTCTGCTCGGCACGGGACTTGAATCCGAAGTTCGCGCTGCGGACGCCGAATTGATAAATTTCATTAACGCTTCAAAATGCCCGTGTCTTTCGGTGGATGTTCCGTCCGGCATAGACTCAAACACCGGAGCCGTTCTCGGCAAAGCCATCAAGGCTGACGCGACCGTAACCTTCGTGGTTCCAAAAGTGGGCATATCCGTTCATCCGGGAATTGAGCACGCAGGCGAGATTTTTGTCGCGGGAATTACAACCCCTCCCCATTTGGAAGAGAAAATCGCCTGCGAAATCGCCACTTACCAAACCTGTGCCGGACTGCTGCGTCCGCGAGCGGACGACTCTCACAAGGGCACATACGGGCATACGCTTGTTCTCGCGGGAGGTGTGGGGAAATCCGGCGCGGCGGTTCTCGCGACCGAAGCGGCGGTTAACGCGGGCTCCGGGCTCGTAACTCTCGGCGTTCCGAAAAGCGTCCACGCATCCGCGGAACAGAAAGTTGTTGAGGCAATGAGCGAGTCGATTGAGGAAGTGAACGGATGTTTTGGAAAGCCGTCCGTGGGAAAAGCAACGGAAATACTTTCGGGCAAAAGCGCGCTTGTAACCGGTCCGGGCATCTCAACATCGGAGCAGACTGCGTTTTTTCTATCCGAAATTGTGGCGGCGGCTTCCTGCCCAATCGTCATAGACGCGGACGGCTTGAACATAGCGGCTGAAAATCCCGGCATATTTGACAAAATCCGGAGCGAAACCGTGTTGACGCCCCACCCCGCTGAGATGGCGCGGCTTTGCGGAAAAACCACCGCAGACATTCAGGCGGACAGAATCGGCTCCGCACGTGAACTGGCGGCGCAAACCGGTTGCTTTGTGGTTCTAAAGGGGGCGCGAACCGTAATTGCTTGCCCGCAAGGGGCTGTTTTCATCAACCCGACGGGCAATCCCGCAATGGCTTCGGGTGGAATGGGTGATGTTCTCGCGGGGGTTATTGGCGGACTGCTCGCTCAAGGGTATTGCGCGCGGGACGCTTGTATTCTTGGAGTTTTCGCGCATGGGCTCGCCGGAGACACTACGGCGGGGCAGTCCGGCGGAATGGCGGTCAGAGCGGGCGCGGTTTCCGGAGGTTTGCCCGCAGCTTTCGCCGCAATCGCAAAAGCGGACGGCGCAAAAGCGGACGGACGGTTTTTCACGGTCATTTGAGGTTTTTGCGGTTTTGAAAGCGGAAACAAAAGTTGCCACATCAAGCGAGGAGGAAACTGAAAATCTCGCGCGCAAAATTGCGGCGGATTTGAAGGCGGGAGACACGGTTCTGCTCTACGGCTGTCTCGGAGCGGGAAAAACCGTTGTCGCGAGAGGAATAGCGAGAGGGCTTGGCGTGGAGGAAATTGTTGCAAGCCCGACTTTTGTGATTATGAACCGCTATGAAACGCGCCTCCCGAACACGCCGCTTTTCCATTTTGACCTTTACAGAAATCCCGCGCCCGAAGAGTTTGCCGGGCTCGGCTTTGCGGACATATTCGCCGGAGAAGGCATAGCCGTGGTTGAATGGGCGGAAAACCTGCCGCCCGGGCTTGCGCGGAATGCGGTCAAAATTGAAATTGCACTTTCAGGCGAAAACATAAACGGACGCAAAATTAAAATCACCGCGCGCTAACCCGTTATTCTCCAAATTTCTGCATATAAGGGTTGCGCCGGCTCTTGTCTCTTATCTTGATGAAACCGTGTTCAGTCGCCAAATGACACGAATTGCACGCTTCAACCATCTTTCCATACGCTTTTTTGGCAACGCGCCTGTCTTCTTTTTCCACTGCTTCTTCGAGACTGCGGAAAACTTCGCCCAGCATTGCCGCCGACATTTTGCCGACCGGATGTCCGTCATAGGATTTCACTTTTTCCACTTCTTCCAGAGTCTCCTCAATTTCATGAAGATAAAAATCGGCGAGTTGAAAATTGCTCTCGTTCAGAGCAAGCCCGGCTTTGTGCAGAAAATACTGAAGCGCCGTCATTCTGCCGATAAGGTCTTCGCCCCCGTGCCCGCTTCCGCCTTCATCCGCCCGAACGGAAGTAACCGTGGAAAAAGATAAAACAACTGCCAGCAATAAAAATACAAATTTCATTATTCCGCCTCCTTACGGCAAATTTATTTTTTGAAAGCGATTGACACTCCGCCCCAGGTTCCGGCCTCTCTGACATCGCTATCCGCCTTTAACTCCTCTTTGATATCTTTTTGCTTGAAACTGCGGTTCAGGTGTCCAAGAATGGAAATTCCCTCTTTAACTTCAAACCCGGCTTCAACACCAATCTGAAAGTTGTTTGCCCCGTCGTTTTCCTTCGTTATGTAACCGAAATCAAATGCCTGAAGCACATATGGCGACACGGTTACGCGCCCGAACACGGGAATGTCGCTTGAAGCCGCAATCTCCACGAAAGAGCCCTCCGCCTCGGTTGCGTAAACATATGCGACTGACACGGAAACAAATGGCAGCCCGCCATATGAAGCCTCCGCGGCCCACTCGTTATCTTTTGTGTCATCATGAGTGAACTCAAGACGTGTGTAGGATGCGCCAAACTCAAAATCCGCAAACTCAAATCCGTAACCCACTCCGAGATTGATCTCGCTGAAATTCTCTTTGTCGCCGCCTGTGTGGTCAAAGGCGACCGAGAACCCCTTGTAGTCCACTGAGGCGCCGAGCACATAGACGCCGCCTTTGGAAAGGCCGTTCCTGCCTTCCGACGCATCCTTTGACTCCCATCCGCCGTAAAATTCAATCCCGATGTCTTTCAAATCCATAAATGAGGAATCCCTTTCCACGGCTACGGCGGAATTAGCGCCGTAAAAAACCGCGAGAGAAAAAACTGCGGCGAAAAATATTGCTTTTTTGAATGGCCTTCTTCTCACTCCAACCTCCATCATCCGGGAATTGCGGCTAATCCTGACATTGTCAACCTATTTAGTCAAGAATCAATTTCAGGTTATCAAAAAAAGTTTTCACGGAACGTATACGCCCTCTTGCCATCTGACGCTGTTATAATAGACGCCTTAATAAAACGGTGGAAAAAACAATGAGTCTCGTGGTTCAAAAATACGGCGGAGCAAGTGTTTCCGACATCGGCTCCATAGGCAGGGTCGCGGAAAATATAATCAGGCGCGCGGGCGCGGGAGACAAAATAGTCGCCGTTGTGTCCGCGATGGCGGGCGAGACCGACCGGCTCACAAACCTTGCGCGCGAAATTATGGACCCGCCCGACCGGCGCGAACTTGACGTCATCATCTCAAGCGGAGAACAGGTTTCTTCGGGGCTTTTGTGCATGAAAATAAAATCACTCGGGCAGGAAGCGGTTTCTTTTCAGGGGCATCAGGTTCGCGTTACGACTGATAACGCATTCAGCGGCGCGAAAATCAAAACCATTGACGACAGCAAAATCAGGGAGGCGCTTGATTCCGGAGTGGTTGCCGTAATCGCCGGATTTCAGGGCGTTGACGATCATGGAAACGTTACAACTCTGGGCAGAGGAGGCTCGGATTTGACCGCAGTCGCGGTCGCGTCCGTTCTCGGCGCGGATTCCTGCGAACTCTACAAGGATGTTGACGGAATCTTCTCCGCCGACCCCCTGGTGTGCAAAGACGCGCGAAAGCTGGATAGAATCTGCTACGAAGAAATGCTTGAAATGGCAAGCGCCGGTTCAAGAGTTCTTCAGGCAAGAGCGGTTGAGCACGCGAGCAAATTCTCAATTCCCCTTCATGTGCGTCCCATGAACGCGCCGGAAAAAGAGGGGACGCTGGTTATGGAGGAAAGCGCTATGGAATCAATGGAAGAGGCGATAATCTCGGGCGTGAGTTCGGATAAAAATCAGGCAAAACTCACAATCGCGGGCGTTCCCGACCAGCCGGGTATAGCCGCAAAAATCTTCTCGGTTCTCGCGAGCGAAAATATATCGGTGGACATGATAGTTCAAAATATCAGTCATGGCGGAGTCAATGACGTTACCTTCACGGTTCCGCGCGTGGAGTTCAAAAAAGCCGCAAAGGCGACTCGCAAACTGTCAAAGGAAATCGGCGCGAGGCAGGTGGAATCCGAAGACCGCATAGCGAAAATCTCACTCATCGGCATCGGAATGAGGTCTCATTCGGGAGTGGCTTCCAGAATGTTTCAAACGCTCGCGCATAAGAAAATCAACATAATGATGATAAGCACTTCGGAAATAAAAATATCGTGCATAGTGCAAGAGGGCGAAACCGAACGCGCCGTGCGTGCGCTTCATGACGAGTTTTTCGACGGAAAAAAGAAAACGGAAAGAAAAAATGAGCGAAAGCGTTGAAATATATGATGTAACACTGAGGGACGGCACTCAGGGCGAAGACATATCGTTTTCAGTTGAGGAAAAACTCCAAATCACGGAGAAACTCGCCGACCTTGGCGTCAATTACATAGAAGGCGGCTGGCCCGGCTCAAACAACCGCGACAGGAAGTATTTTGAGCACGCCCTCAAACTGAACACGGCAAACGCGAAAGTAAGCGCTTTTTCAAGCACGCGCCGGGCCGGAGTTTCATGCGACGGGGACGCCAACATTCAGTCACTTCTTCAAACCGGCGTTTCAGTTGCGGCAATTGTTGGCAAAAGTTGGGATTTTCAGGTGAAAACGGTTCTTGAAACCACGGAAGACGAAAACCTCGCGATGATAAGCGACACCGTGAAATATCTTAAAGAGAGAATGGAAACCGTGTTTTTTGACGCGGAGCATTTTTTTGACGGTTTCAAGGCAAACCCGGACTACGCGATTACCTCTGCGCGCGCGGCTCTTGACTCCGGCGCCGATGCCGTTGTGATGTGCGACACAAACGGCGGCTCAATGCCGTGGGAAGTTGAGCAAATCGTGTTGGAAACAAGAAAACTCCTCGGCGGCGACCCTCATCTGGGAATCCACGTCCACAACGACACCGAACACGGAGTCGCGAACACTCTGTATGCCGTCAGAGCCGGAATACGCCATGTGCAGGGAACAATGAACGGCTACGGAGAGAGATGCGGAAACGCCAACCTCTGTTCAATCATACCGAACATCCGCCTCAAGCTCGCGATGGACTGCATCACGGACGGCAAGTTGGAGAAACTTTATGAGACCGCTCATTTCATCAACGAACTTGCCAACCTCAATCCGCTCAAGAAAAAAGCATTTGTCGGCGAGAGCGCTTTCGCGCACAAAGGCGGGCTTCACGCGAGTGCGGTTCGCAAAAGCCCCAAAACATACGAACACATAGATCCCGCCATTGTGGGAAACCGTAGAAGGGTGCTGGTTTCAGACCTTTCGGGCAAAGCAAACATCATTTCAAAAGCGGCGGAGTTCGGAGTGGAGATAGATTCGGACGATAAACGGGTTGTGGAAATTCTGCAAAATCTCAAAGAGTTGGAAAACAAGGGATACGAGTTTGAAAGAGCCGGAGCGTCATTTGAGCTTCTTGTGAGAAAACATCTGGGCTTGTATGAAAAACTTTTCTTCGTGGAAAACATCAAAACCGCCGTTGAGCGCAAGGGCAGAGACGGCAAGCCCGTGTCGTCCGCAGAAGTGTCAGTCAAGGTTGGCGGAAAAGTTAAAAAAGCAAAAGCGCTCGGAAACGGACCCGTGAACGCGCTCGACAAAGCGTTGCGGGAGGCGCTTGAAAGGTTTTTCCCCACGATTCAGGAAATGATGCTCAAAGACTACAAAGTGCGCGTGGTGTCGTCCATCAAGGGCACAAGCTCGGTGGTACGGGTTCTTGTTGAATCGGGAGACGGCAAGACTGTCTGGAATACGGTGGGCGTCTCGGAAAATGTGGTTGAAGCAAGTTGGAAAGCGCTCATAGACAGCATTGATTACAAACTGCTCAAAGACGGAACCGAATAATATTGCAAATCCCGCCATCCATAATCCCTTTAAATCCTAAACTGGTGGTTGCCATAAATTTCCGTCAAATTTGTCTTGTGCTTTCATTATCTCCTCCCAAGGTTCTTCATCGGCGATTAGATAAAGACGCTCGGTTGGGCGCGTCATAGCAACATAAAGACGATCACGTTCCAACAGCAATTCCTCTTTCTCTATTTCTTCACCTTTGTTCAAAAGCGGAAAATTGGATTTCCCAATCCGAGGAATTATTACAGCACGGAACTCCAAACCTTTCGCGCTATCAAAAGTTGTTATTCCTACACAACCCCCTTCCTGTTTTCCCTCCTCTTTTCGCAAATCTTGACACTTCACACCCATTTCCTCGAGATATTCTTGCACTTCTCGTGCATCACTATTTACACGACAAAGTATCCCAATTTCCTCTTCTTTTAATTCTTTCTTTTTTAATTCCTTAACCCTCTTTAATATCTCCGGACACTCCCCGTCTTTTTCCACTATACAAAAATGCGGCTTTTCTCCTTCTTCCCTTACACACTCAGGAAAAGACGCTTTTTCGTCTTCACTATTATGACTTTTTTCCGTAACAAGCAGAGATTTACCTCTCACTTCTTTAGCCGCATTGAAAATAGAAGAACTGTTTCTGTAATTGCCCGGCAATGGAATTGTTGTTTCCAAATTGTTACTATCAAGTCCTAGTTCCGGCCAACTGTATCGAAAACCACCAGCGTAAATCTGTTGAGCCAAATCTTCCAATAAAAACAGCCCATTTTCGGGTATCGGATTTTCCCTTCTTCCTGCAACCAAAGTCCTTGCAAACCTCATCGCAACATATGTCATGTCCTGTGCCTCATCTACAATTACAGCGCGGTATCGAGGAAGTACGGGACTCCCTTCTCTCTTTTGCATTACATGGCGAAGCACTTTTGCAAAAGAAAAGACACCTTCCTCGTTCATCCGTTCTTCCCAATCTTCATAAAGTTGCCACACAATTTCCCGCTCTTTTCTTTTTAGAGGAATTTTACGCCCCACCCTTTCAAAACGGTCTGTGTCTAAATATTCATTTGTAAATTCACGCCCATGTATAACGCGCTCAATTTCCTCTTTGATATAGTCTTTCCCGTAGTTTTCAATGTTACTTCCTTTTGCAAGTTTTTCCCAAGACTTATCAAATAGAATCTCGGATCTTTGGTCTACAGATACGCCGTCAAATTCGTCTTGAGCAATTTGATTTATCGTTTTAAAATCTACGTTTTTCAGACAATTAGGCATTTTGAAGTAAAGTTCTTTAAGATTTTTAACTGCGGACTTATGAAAAGCAGTAACAAGAATTCTGTTCGGATTGTCATTTTTATATTTTTCTGCCAAATATGCGGCACGGTGAAGCCCTATCACACTCTTACCTGTTCCAGCGGCCCCTCTGATTCGCAATGCTCCCCGACATAACATTTCTACATACTTGTTCTGTTCCGGATGGAGCCAGAGCATCCACTCCTCAAATTTACTCTTCAGGGCTTTTTTCAAATCTGAGTTTAAAACCGTTTTCGGAATATTCCTGTAAATTTCTTTACGACCTACATAATATTTTTTCTTTGCCGCCCAGTCATACATCTCATCATGCTTTCCCGCATTGGCAAAAATCCAACAATTACCATCTTCTGCAATTATGATGCGAGGGTTTTTGGCAACTCTTATAGACCATAAGTTCGATTGTTTTCCACTTTTAAGTTTCTCAATATTAAAACCTCCTGGAAGCAAATCTCTTTTCTCTTCTCTAAAATTCGTATTGTGCTTCTTACATAAATTCCAAAATTCGTCCGCATCTTCCAAACATTTTTTATGGAGCGGAGAATCGATACTCACAGCATCATGGAATTCTCTTGTAACTGGAAAAGGCAACTCAATCATGATTCAAAACCAAAAAGCCCTTTGTAAAACGGTTTTACACATTGAAAGGGGAACTTGTCAGTCATTCAACACCTTCATCCGTAGTTTTTTCTGATATGGGGTTACCGTCTTTTCTTCTTCTCACTTTTTTATGTGAAAGTTTTTCTGTTCTGTCTGGAATTGTCTCAACCGATTTTTCGGATTTCCCTCCGTCAATTTCCTGCATACTATCTAGAACCTCCTTCCAATGGTCGCCTTCCATTTTTTGCAGATGTTCTTTGACAAAAGAGATTTCATCGCCAAAGTCTAAAATCCCGCGAAGTTGTTGAAATTTTACGTATAAAAAATAGGTCAAAAGTACATCCGTCTCGCAATGTTCTTTGATTTCCTGTAATCGTCCGTCTTGCCATGCATTCCAAATTTCATTGCCAGCAATGCCTGTTTTTACCGAAAACCCGCACATTTTGGCAAAATCAGAGAGTTTAGATCTGTTGGAGTATTGATACATGGATAGCGCATCCATTAAATCCAGATGTCTTTCATGGTAGCGGTTGCTATAGTTGTTCCATTTGAAATCATCTTCCGTCTCCCAAAATGTTCTGGCGGTAATACCATTAATCATAGCCCTATGGTTTAGAACCGGAAGATCAAAGCCAGAGCCATTCCATGAAACAAGTTGTGGAGTATGAGAATCTATAATCTTAAAGAAATCGGCAATGAGTTGAGATTCATCCTTTTGTTGTCCACAAAAAGAACTTATTTCCAGTTTTTTACCGTTATCCCTTCCGGAAAAATTGCGTAACACATATGAAATTGTTACTACTTTTTGCAGAAAGGGTGGCAGAAATTCACTACTCTTCCCAGTCTCATCCTTTCTCAACTTGTGCGTGTTTGTAACAACTTCCCCGTCTGACAAATCAGAAGGGAAATCATATAGATTTCGCAATCCCTCAACATCGGGAATTGTTTCAATATCAAAAGCGAGAACATAATCAGGCACTGTCATCGAAAATTCTCTCTGTTGAGTTCTTTAAGACGCTTCCACTCTTTGATGTAATCGTTCAGATGATCGCATCCCGAAGCGGCTTTGGTTTCAATCATCTCCATAATAAGTTCCTGCTCGCGCGCGTATTGGGCGGCGTCAAAAAATCCGCCGAAGTGCGCGAAACGCAACCACAAAAGGTAGGTCGTCAGGGCGTCAAACTCGTTGTATCTAACTATGTCGTCAATCCTTCCTTCAAGCCACATCGGAGCGACTTCGTTGCCGTCAACGCCCATTTTCCCCGGAATGCCCGAAAGCCGCGCGAGCTCGTTGAGCGAAGGCGTTGATCTGTTGCCTCCCACTATGTTCATCAGATCCACATTCCAGTCGCTGAAACCGGAGAAATAGTCCGCGCCTTCCCACGGTTTGTCGGGTCTTTTCGCAAAAAGCGGAATGGAAAGCCCGTTTGTAACGGCTCTTTGCACAAGAATTCGCAAATCTGCGCGCACTGAGTTGTAGCCGACTACCTGAGGTTTGTTTTCGCCTACCGATTCAAGAAACTCGCTGATTATGCGGGGTTCGCTTTTTTTGTCTTCCGAAGTCTCGCCGATTTGCGGAAGCGAATGGAGACGGACTGTAACGCCCCCTTTTTTTTCGGTTCTTGAAACCATTGAGAGCGAAACGACTCTGCACAGAATGGTTTTCAAAAAAGGCCTGGGGTTTTCATCGGTCGCCCCTCCCCTTTTCCACATCTCGCCGATAACATCGGCATCGGACATATCCCCGGGCAAATCATAGACAAGCCGTCCGGCGAGCGGGTCGGGAACCCACTCAACATCAAAAGCCCACACCTTGTTATGAACGGATTTAAACATCTTGCAAAAACTGGCGGAGAGGGAGGGATTCGAACCCTCGATACCCTTGTGAGGTATACTCGCTTAGCAGGCGAGCGCCTTCAACCGCTCGGCCACCTCTCCGGTTGGAAGACTATTCTAACAGAAGCTACTCACTCGTTCCAAAAGAGATTTCAAGCAGGCGAAGCGCGGATTTTCCGCCGTTTTTGACACGCAAAGGAACATCATCGGGAATTTCAAGCAAATCCCCTTCCGACAGGGTTATGCTCTTGTGCGCAAGCGTGGCTGTCGCCTCGCCTTCAAGAACAACCAGACGCCCCGCCGGAGTTTTCGGTTCATACTCCATTCTTTCCGCAATGCTGATGCTCTTAACCAAAAAACCGCACCCCTTTTCAACCGTTTCTTCAGAACCCCAACCGTGTTTGGAACCCAAAGGACTCAGGGCTTCGGGTCTTTTTTCGCGGATTAGTGCATCAACAACGGATTTGATTTTCCCGCTGCTTTTCATGTCGGAAACAAACAAAGCGTCCCGCTCGGAGACAATCGCGACATCTTTCAGCCCGCAGACGACAATCAGCCGTTGGTCGCCGCCGCGAACAAGACAGTTTTTCGACTTCTGAATCACTACGTCTCCGCTCAAAGCGTTGCCGCTTGAGTCCTTTTCCGAAAGGTTGTAAACGGACTCCCATGAGCCAACGTCATCCCACCCGAAATTCGCCGGAACAACCGCTCCCAAATCAGTTTTTTCCATGACGGCGCAGTCTATTGATATGTCGGGCGACCGCGCGTAACTCTCCGCGTCCGCGACACCGAAAGAGTCCTCCTTTGAAAGCGCTTTGCGCACCGATGAAAAAACCTTCGGAGCGTGTTTTTTTATCTCATCCACCATAACCCGCCCTTTGAAAACAAAGATTCCGCAGTTCCACAAAAAAGAATCCTTCACATACCTGCGAGCGGTCTGCAAGTTGGGCTTTTCAACAAACCGCTTTATCTTGAAAACCTTTCCCGAACCGCCGTCCGTGTCCTCGCCCTTTTCAATGTAGCCGTATCCCGTTTCGGGGCGGGTTGGCGTGGCGCCGATTGTGATTATCAGCCCTTTTTCCGCTGCGGCAATTGCGGTTTTCAAAGCGTGGGAAAACTGTTTTTTGTCGGCGATTAAATGGTCGGACGGGGAAACCACAAAAATTGCGTCCTCGTCTTCTTCTTCAAATTCGCGCAACACGCTCATAATGCCCAAAGTGATTGCCGGAGCGGTATTTCTTGAAAGCGGCTCGGTTGAGAAATGCGCTTTAACCGGACCAAGATGAGAACGAAGAGCCTTTGCATGCGGCGCGCCCGCAAGCACGGTGACTTCAGACAAAAAATCAAACGATGAAAAAAGACTGACGGCCTTGCGGAGAAGAGAGTCGCGCCCTTGCGGACTAAAAAGAGGTTTGGGATAAGACCGCCGCGAAGAGGGCCAGAGCCGCTTGCCGTCTCCACCCGCCAGAAGCAGACAAAGAACACGCGAATTGTCGGATTGTTCAGTTTTGTTCACTTTTTAAATCCTGATGACAATCGCGTAACAAGTCAAAAACATTTTTTACCGGATTAAAACTTTCAGCGGGAACTTCCACGAAAACAGTTTCCCAGCCCGCCATCGCGCCGTTCCACAAACCGGGCATTTCAAGGGCTTTGATCGGGCGTCCCTGAAATGTTTTGTCGGCGACCATGAAAGTGTTGTCCGTATAGTTTTGAAGATTGAACTTCCGCCCGTCCGTGCCGCGGGCACGGCAGACCATATCAACCGGATTAAAATGAGTCGCGGAGCGCCAGATTTTTTCCTGTGTGGAGTCCGAATAATCAACCTCAAGGGACTCAACAATCCTTTTGCTGACGCCGCCCGAAGAGTCCCGAACCCAGAACGGCGCGCCGCCCGGCTCGCCCATGTTTTTGACCACTCCGCAAACACGAAACGGCTTGTCCGGAGAGGTTTTCTCCATCTCTTCAATCAAAATACCCGCAAGCACTTTTCTCTCGTTCCCGGGATTTTTCGCGCGCGAGGCGTGGGCGATGTTGTCTATGTTTGAAATAAAAACAATGTCCGCTTCAACAAACCCGAGATTTTCAAGCAAAGCGCCGTGCCCGGCGGGGCGCAGAATGGTTTCGCCGTTTTCATCCGTAAGAAGATTGCCGTCCAAATCAAGGGCGACCGTATCGGTTTGCGAATCTTGCATGGAAAATGACACGGTGAATCCGTCTCCGGCTCGCGTGAGGCGGGGTTTTTCCTCATCGGAAAAACCGGCGGGAACGGTAAAATGAATTTCGTCCGCATAGGCGCGCGCGAGTTCCGAGTAGTCATCAAACGCCGTTTTGGAGACGCCGCCGTATCTGTGAAACTTCACAAGCCCTTTTGGAAATCCCGCGTATCCAAGCCCTTGCGCGGAGAGGGTAATCTCCGCAATTTCGTCGGGAGCAAGCGCGGTTAGATCGCTCCGGTTCAAGCGCGCGCAAGCGTTTTGAAGGTCTTCATAGAAAGCGAATTTTTTGATATTTTGCGCGAATTTTTCAAGCGCACCGGGGTCTCGCACGGTTAAGTCCGAGAACATTCTGCTCGCCGCTCCCGAAGCGGGAACAAAGACGCAGGCGCGATAGTACGAACGTTTTTTGTCATACACTTGCCGATGGAGTTTCTTCTGTTCTTCGGACAGTGAAACAATTCCGTCTCCCACCGTGCAGGGTTTGACGAGACGAACAAAAGACGGCGGACTTTTGAGAATTTCTATTTGAGAGCGAACTGAGGGTTTTTTCATGGCGGTGGCGGCGCCGACGGGACTCGAACCCGCGGCCTCTGCCTTGACAGGGCAGCGCTCTAAACCAGGCTGAGCTACGGCGCCAAATTATACACATTCTGCGGGAACTAAATGGTGGGCGGTACCGGATTTGAACCAGTGACCCTCTGCTTGTAAGGCAGACGCTCTCCCACTGAGCTAACCGCCCCCGCATAATGAACGGGCTGTTAATCTAACCGAAAAAAACAGTATGTGGAAAAGGAATAACTGCTACGACCCCACTTTCTTGCGAAGGTTGTAGTGAAAAAGCGGTTTTCCCTCTCCCCTGACCACTTCTTCGGTAATAACGCAACGGTTCAAATCTTTGTCGGACGGAACATCGTAGAGAATATCCAGCATTATTGATTCAAGAATTGAGCGCAAACCCCGTGCGCCGGTTTTCCTTTTTATTGACTCTTTGGCGATAAGACCGAGCGCCGAATCCGTAAATTCCAACTCAACACCTTCAAGCCCCATGAGTTTTGTGTACTGCTTCACAAGAGCGTTGCGCGGCTTTGTGAGAATGGAAACAAGAGAGTCCATGTCCAACTCGTCAAGTGTGGCGATAACGGGAACCCTTCCGACAAATTCGGGTATCAAGCCGTATTCAATCTGGTCTTCCATCTGCACGTCCCTGATTATGGACGACGCATCTTCCAAGCCGGCCCCTTCGGTGATTTCAGCATTAAAGCCGATTGCGTTTTTGCCCTTTCTCCTTCTGATTATGTCTTCAAGCCCAAAGAATGCTCCGCCGCAAATGAACAGAATGTTAGTCGTATCCACTTGGACAAAATCCTGCTGTGGATGCTTTCTTCCGCCTTTGGGAGGCACATTTGTTTTCGCGCCCTCCATGATTTTCAGAAGTGACTGCTGCACGCCCTCACCCGACACATCGCGCGTGATTGAAGGGCTGTCGCCGCTTTTGCGTGCCAGTTTGTCTATTTCATCAATGTAGATAATTCCCTTTGTCGCCCGCTCAATGTCGTAGTCGGCGTCCTGAAGGAGGCTGACTATCATGTTCTCCACATCCTCGCCGACATAGCCCGCTTCGGTGTAGCAGGTTGCGTCAACGATTGCGAAGGGAACCTTGAGCATTCTGGCAAGGGTCTGGGCAATCAGGGTTTTTCCGGAACCCGTGGGACCGATGAGCATCACGTTGCTCTTCTGTATTTCAACATCCGAGTCGTCTCCTGTGCTTTTGGCTTTGAGACGGCTACCCGCTTCAATTGTCTCTATGCGCCTGTAATGGTTGTGAACCGCGACCGAAAGAACCTTCTTCGCGTGATCCTGACCTATTACATACTCATCAAGAAAACTCTTAATCTCGGATGGCGTCATCAGAGTTGCCGGGGACTCTTTACGCTTTGAGTAGCCGACTTTGGTGCGCTCTTTCTCTTCCTCCTCTTTGATAATATCGTTGCAGAGGTCTATGCACTCATTGCAGATATAGACGTCATTGGGGCCCGCGATGAGTTTTGAAACATCGTTTTTACTCTTGCTGCAAAACGAACAGAGTTGTGTATCTTCCCTTCCTCCCCGCCTCATTTTGCCGCCTCCCCGACCTCTTTAAGATGTTTCCTGTTGTCCATTATTGAGTCCACCACTCCGTAACCCATCGCCTCTTTCGCCGTCATAAAGAAATCCCTGTCGGTGTCTTTTTCAATGTTTTCAAGGGTTTGCCCGGTGTGCGTTTTCAGAATACCGTTAAGTTCCTGCCGCACTCTCAAAATCTCATTCGCGTGTATCTCAATGTCGCTCGCCTGTCCCTGAATTCCTCCGAGCACCTGATGAATCATAATGCGCGAGTGCGGAAGCGCGTGTCTGAGCCCCGGAGAACCACCGGCAAGCAGAACCGCCGCCATGCTCGCCGCCTGCCCAATGCACAGGGTTGAAACTTCGTTTTTCACATACTGCATCGTGTCGTAAATCGCGAGACCCGCCGTAACGTTGCCGCCCGGAGAATTGATATACAGATTCACGGGCTTGTCCGGATCTTCCGACTCAAGAAACACAAGTTGAGCAATAACAAGATTGGCGATTACATCGTCAATGACCGAACCTATGAAAATAATCCTGTCCCTCAACAGACGGGAGAAAATGTCATAGGAACGTTCGCCTCTTCCTGTCTGCTCCACCACAAATGGAACATAGTTAGACATTTTTAGCCACTCGGATTTTTATTGTATGATTTTTTGAAGACTAATGTCAATTCTAACTTTCAGAATTTGACTCAGGCGTCTTCGGAGGAATTTCGGTTTTGATTTCAGCGTTTTCGCGCATGAATTTCATAGCTTTGGCGCTCACAATCTGTGAATTCAGCCCGTTGAGAAGACTGTTTTTTTCGTAGTATTCCCTGACCTGTTCGTTGGAAACTCCCGACTGCGCGGCAACGGCGGAGAAATGGTCGGTGAGGTCGCTTTCCTTCGCTTCAATGGATTCGGATTCGGCAATTCTGCTTATCACAAGAGACAGTTTCACATTTTCGCCCGCTCTTTTGTTCAGACTTTCGGACGCTTTTTCATCAATCGGCGGAAGCGGTATGTTACGCCCCTCAAAATCCCTTTTCATTTCGGCTTCAAGCCTCTCTCTTTCATCCGCGACAAGACGCGCGGGAACTTCAAACTTCACATTCTCGCCAAGCCTGGCGCATATCTGCTCATCAAGGCTCGCGTCTCTCATCGCTTCAAGGCGCGCCGTCAAATCTTTTTCTATGTTGCTTTTCAGCCCGGCAACGGTGTCGCTTCCCAACTTTTTGGCAAACTCGTCATCTGCGGATGGAACGGCTCTGTCAAAAACCTGCTTCACTTTCAAATTGAATTTAACGGACTTGCCCGCCGCCTCTTTAATTTGAAAATCCTCAGGGTATGCGATCTCAAATTCCTTTTCGTCGCCGTCCGAAAGGCCGAGTATATTTTTCTCAAAATCCTCTATTAGCCGCCCCTTTCCAAGAAGAAATTTCACGCCGCTCTTTTCAAGCCCCTCAACGGTCTTGCCGTCCAGGGTTCCGCGGTAGTCCACCTCAACAACATCTTCGGTGGCGGCGGGTCTTTTTTCTTTTACGGGCTCCACGGTCGCCGAGCTCTCAATTATTTGCTCCAACGCCTGTTCAACATCCTGCGCGGAAACGGAAATGGGCGCCTGCTTGAGTTCAAGCCCTTTGTAAACCGGAATCTCAAAATCCGGCAGAACATCAAACACGGCGGAATACGAAAACTCTTTTTCCTGTTCAAGATCGCCGGGAGTAATGGCGGGTCTGCTGACCGGAGAGGCGGAAACCTCTTTCAAAGCGCCCTGAAAACTGTTTGTGATGAGATTTGAAACAAGTTCCTCTTTAATTTCGCCCGCGAAAAGTTTCTCTATTTCCGCTTCGGGGACTTTTCCTTGTCTGAAACCGTCCACCTTGGCGTTACGCGAGAGTTTTCTGACAATCCCCTCACGCTCAAGACGCACCGTTTCAGCGGAAATTACCACATCAATCTTTTTCTCTGTGGAACTATGGTCCTCAACACTGACTTTCATAAATAAACCTCACCTGTGAAAACAGAGGTAAATCATATACGCAGGGCGGGAAAGTTCAAACTTGGCGGGCGAATTCTGCATATATGAAACTGAAAATTGTTCTTGAACCTTTCGAAGAAGGCGGATTTACCGTTGCCGCCCCATCACTTTCGGGTTGTATAAGTGAAGGCGACACCCGCGATGAGGCGATTGACCCTCACCTTAACTTATTCTGAAACTTCATCATTATCTTTCTGCGAGTCATAATTGTAATACTCCAAAACGTAATTCTCTCCGGATTCATCAACTATTTCTTTCATTTTTTCTGCTCGTTTAATAAATGCCGTCAAATAATCCTGTTGTTGTGGAGCAGTTAGCAGCCTACATTTTTGCATTTGTCCAATATGGGCATATAACGCATCCGAAACACATTTTCCAAACTCCTGCGTATCTTTTATCCACCGTCTAGCTTTTCTTCTTTGTGGTCCAAACAAATGACCACAACCCACTTCAGCCGCACAATACCAAGTAGCAGTATTCACAAAACACTCTCCGTAAGTATCAATTTGCTCATTTTGTACTGTTATGATGGGGGAAATTTCCCTAGATGCTTTAGACCAAATCATCCCTTTTTGAGTATATTTCAATCTAAAACTGGAAGGGTTCATTTCTACTTTATCTACTGCCTGTTCCACTATCCTTTGAAACTTTTGTTGCTGTGCTATATCTCCTGCTATCCATGTGCTGGTAATCGTAGAAGCCAGTAGTTGATTGTGCTGAACTCCTGCATCGCCCCATACAGCAGATGTTGTTCCTGCAACAGCACCTATTGCCCCAGCCGCCAAAATCTTTCCTGTTACCTGCCATCCTGACAGACCAAAAGTTTCTTTCCTGTAAAAATGATACAAAGAAAGAGATTTTTTTCCTGCATCCGGCTCAACAATTTTTGTTTGTGTCGGTTCTGCTATGCGTCCGGCACAACCACTAATTAGTAACAGGCACAAACAGAGTCCCAGAAGGGTTTTATTTAATCTTTTCATTTATTTTTCCTCCAAGAATTTCAAATGCGAGAGGAGGGACTTGAACCCCCACGGGAAAAATCCCACCAGATCCTAAATCTGGCGCGTCTGCCAATTCCGCCACTCTCGCGGGTGGTGGGCCGCGAGGGATTCGAACCCCCGACCATTTGATTAAGAGTCAACTGCTCTACCAACTGAGCTAGCGGCCCCCCGTGTTTAAAAATCTACCAAAACACGCGGGAAAGTTCACCCGCCTTCGCCGCGCACAACCGAAACAACACGCGAATCAAGTTTTATGTATTTCCGCGCCACGCGCAGAACATCTTTTGTCGTAACGGCTAAAACCTTGCGCGCGAAATCTTTGTGTTCGTCCCAACCGACGCCGTAAAGTTCATCAAAACCCATAACGGACGCCTGCGCCGAGTTACGTTGTAATCCGATTTCAAAATCACCGACCATTTTCTTCCGTGCCCTCTCCACTTCGTCTTTGGTTACGCCGTCTTTCAAAAGCGCGTCAAATTGAGCCAGAATTTCATCGATGGCGGTTGTTTCCTTCTGCGGAGTGGTGCCGATGTAAACGCCAAAATAACCTGACTCCACGCGCGCGCCGTAAAAAGATGAAAGTGAATAAGCAAGGCTCATCTCATCTCTCAGACGGAGAAAAAGCCGCCCTCCCTGACCGGAAAGAATTGCATTGAGAACCTGCAACGGATAGTAATCCGCGCCGCCGATTTTTGGAGCCGAAAAACCAACCGCTATGTGAGTCTGCTGTTTTCCGGGCATTTTTTTCACGGTAACGGCCTTCCCGCCCGAAGAATTGCCGCCCGCAGCGCGAGAGGCAAGGGGTTTGCGCACTTTGCGAAGCAAAGAAAAATCCTTTTCAAGACGCGCCATAACTTTCCGCGCGTCAACATCACCGACCACAACGATAACCATATCTTCGGGGTTCAGCGCTCTTGCGTAAAAATCCGCCGCGTCTTTGCGCGAAAACTTTTTAACGCGCCCGGGCGTTCCCTCAACCGGCTGCGAATAAGCGCCCCCTTTGAACAGCGAGGCGAAAAATCCGTCCAGACAGACTGAAGCGGGATTGTCATTTTTTCTGTTAATGTCGGCGAGGATTTCCCTTTTAGCCCTGCTCACCTCGTCTTCGGGGAAAGAAGACCTGAGCGCCACATCTGAAAAAACATCCATCGCGGAATCAAATCCCGAGCTGAGCGCATCCATGGAAATCCCCGCGCTGTCTCTGCCGGAAAAACCCTCTATGTATCCCGCGATGGACTCCATTTCGGTCGCTATCTGCCCGGCGGAGCGGGTTGCCGTTCCGCGCGTCAGCATATTCGCGGTGAAGTTTGAGATGCCGTTTGAGTTTTCGTTTTCAAATCTCAAACCGCCCGGAAAAAGCAACCGCGCCGCAAAAAGCGGAACGGATCTGTCCTCTTTGATTATGACCTTGATTCCGTTTTTGAGTTTGCGGATGCCGGTTTTGTAATCCTTGCCCGGAGCGGAAAAAAAGGGCTTAACGCTCAAAATCCTTTGCTTCAAACGCTTGCCGTCAAGCGGGGAAGACACGGGAACAACGGCGACCGCCGAAAGATTGGACGGAGTAAAATACTTTGCGGCAACCCTGCGTATGTCGTCCGGGGTAACCGAGCGGACTTTGTCCATATATGTTTTTTCAAACTTATAATCCCCGGCAATCGCCTCGTAAAAACCCAGCGCGGACGCCCTGCCCTGCATCGTTTCTTTTGAGCGCACACTTGTGCTCTCAATGTTGAGTTTTCGCCTTTTCAATCTCCGAATTTTTGAGCCCCGAGTCCGCGAGCCCGTAAAAACATCCGCAGTATTTCTTCATAAGCGGCAACGGCATTTTCCGGCTTGACTGTTCCGCTCACAACAAAAATTCCGCCCATGCGCGGCGCGTAGGCGTATGAATAGATGTTGTTCACAAGCCCCTTTTCCTCTCTCACAACCCTGAACAGCCGCGAACTTTCGCCCTCTCCCATCGCTTCGGAAACAACATCAAGCGCGGCGACGTCTTCCCCTTTCAAACCGGGAATCCTGAACGCGAGCCCGAAATAGCCCTCGTTTACTTCTTTTTTCAAAACTGAAACCGAAGGGGATTTTCGCCCGGCGGTCTCACGCACCGAACACGAAGCGGCTTTGCGTTCTTTGAGCGTGCCAAATCTCTTCTTCACTCTTGCAAGAACTTCGCTTTTTTCAAAATCCCCCGTAACCACAACGACCATGTTGCTCGGCGAATACCACTTGCGGTTAAAACCCAGAACTTTGCCGCGCGTGAAAGACGACACGCTTTTTGCAGTGCCGAGAATGGGAAGCCCGTATGGGTGTTTTTCGTAAGCCGAGGCAAAAAGCCGCTTGCTCATTACACTTTCGGGAAAATCTTTGTCGCGCCGGATTTCCTCTAATACAACCTCAATCTCTTTCTTTATCTCGCCGGGGTCAAAAACCGGATTTGTAACACTGTCCGCAAGCAAATCGATGCTTCGGTCAAGCGACCTGCTCGCCCCCGTGATGTGATAAACCGTTTGGTCAAAAGAGGTATGGGCGTTTATGCGCCCGCCTGAAGACTCAACCTCAAGCGCGAGTTCGCCCGAAGCAAGCGTACTTGTGCCCTTGAAAAACATGTGCTCGCGAAAATGCGCGATTCCACCCTCGCCCGCGCCTTCGCACGCACTGCCAACCTTCACCCAGACGTTTATCGCCGCCACCGGCGAGGAATGGTTTGGCTCAAGTATGACCGTAAGCCCGTTTTTGAGTTTTACTCTGGTAACCGATGAAATTTCTTTCGCCGCCAAAACATCAACCTCCGCGCAAAAAACTACGCTCAAAAGAGCAAGAATAAAAAGAAAACCGTGCCTCAAGGCCAAAACCCGCAAACAAAATCCGGTCAGCTTCCACCGTCCGCATCGGGGGGATTGAAATTCCGCGCTTCGTTTTCATCTCTCGCACCCCGTTTTTTGAAATACTTCAGAATTGAAAACAGGGGACCGGACGCAAGATAGGAAAGCGAAACAACCGCAACCGACATACCGGGGCTTATCGCCACAACCGCTATGAGAATTGACGAGGTTACAAGAATATCAAACTTTTTGCCGCCGCTGAATCTGCCGAGATTGAAAAATCCTATTTTACGATACCGGATGCCGCTTACCATCAGAAAACCCGTAACCGGAGCCGCGACCGCATAAACAATTCCCATGACCGCGGGCGGAGCGCCGCCAAGTTCACTCACGATTAAAATCGGCGAAATCATAACTCCGGCCGCCATCGGGCTCGGAAGCCCCATAAAGGCTCTTTTCTCAATGGAGGCGGACTGCATATTGAACCTCGCGAGCCGCAGGGCCACGCAAACCGAGTATATGAGAAGCCCCGTTTTGAGAACGGCTCCGCCCGTGTTTCCAAAAAGTGCGTAAACAAGCAGAGCGGGAGCGATTCCGAAGCAAACGGTGTCGGAAAGGGAGTCATACACAACGCCGAAGCGGCTATCATCTATACCAAAAGCGCGGGCGACCTTGCCGTCAAGCATGTCAAGAACCATTGCTATGGCGATGAAAGTGGCGGCGCTCCAAATGAGGTTGCCGCTCACGGAGTAACCGCCCGAAGCTGCTATCTCAACCGAAGAGCCGATGGACAAAAGACCGAAGCACAACCCCGCAGTCGTTACAATGCTGGGCAGAAAAGGCGTTATGCCGCCATTTTTTACTCTGTTACGGATTCTCTCTCTTTTCATCATCCGGCTCCCGTGCCCGTTACAAGACGGGCGATAACTGTTTTGGCTCCGACAACCCTGTCTCCCTCCCGAACACTTACTTCGTATTCGGGAGGAATGAACAGATCAATCCTTGAACCGAACTTTATGATGCCGAATCTGTCCCCGCGCTTCAAGCGCGCGCCCTGCGGGGCGTGGGAAACTATCCTTCTTGCGATAAAACCCGCCACCTGCGCCATAAGGATTTCGGGCGCGCCACCGTCCGGTTTAACAAGAGTGGCAAGCTGTTCATTATGTTTTGAAGCGTTTTTGTCAAACCCGAAAGAAAACCTCCCCGCCCTGTACTCGCTCGCTGAGACCTCGCCCGAAACGGGAAACCAGTTCACATGGCAGTCAAATATGGAAAGGAACACGCTCACCCTCGTAACATCGCGGTGAAGAAACCGGTCTTCGCGTTCGCTTGAAACCTCTATCACCCTGCCATCCGAAGGCGAAATCACCGACCCGTCTTCAGAGGTGTCCGTTCGCGAAGGGTCTCTGAAAAAAAACAGCGTAAAGCCGAACGCTATCAGAAAAAAGAATGACAAAAGTGCGAAGCCGAAAATTGCGAACAGGCAGCCCAGCGCCGCAACGGTGCAAATAATCGGCAACCCCTCGGGCGCAATTCTGAAAAACGGCGTGTTCATTTTAGCTTCAACCTATAAATCTGCTCTCACGATTTTTCAGTTTTTGGACTTGTCAACAAGTTTGTCTTTGAAAAGTGTGCTCATCATGCCGCGCAACTGCCCTCCGATTTTCTCTATCGGGTGGTCTTCGCCCGCTTTGAGCAACCGCGTGTAGTTCGGGCGCCCCGCTTCGTCCTCTTCAATCCATTCTTTGGCAAACTGCCCGGACTGAATCTCGGCGATTATTTTTTTCATCTCGCCTTTGACTTTTTGGTCAACGACTCTGGGACCCCGCGTGATGTCTCCGTATTTTGCCGTGTCACTGACGGAGTATCTCATGTTGGAAATTCCGTCCTGATAGATGAGGTCAACGATTAGTTTGACCTCGTGGCAGCATTCGAAATACGCCATTTCAGGCGGATAGCCCGCCTCAACAAGGGTTTCAAAGCCGGCGAGAATGAGAGCCGAAAGCCCTCCGCACAGAACGGCCTGTTCACCGAAAAGGTCGGTTTCAGTTTCGTCTTTAAAAGTTGTCTCAATAATTCCCGCTCTGCCACAGCCAATTGCTCCGGCGTAGGCAAGCGCGGTTTCCTTTGCCGAGCCCGTGTTGTCCTGATGGATGGCAACAAGCCCCGGCACTCCGGAGCCCAGAGAGTATTGATTTCTAACGGTGTGCCCCGGCGCTTTTGGAGCAACCATAAAAACGTCCACCCCGGCCGGGGGAATGATGCGCTTGTAATGGATGTTGAACCCGTGCGCGAACGCCAGAGCGTTGCCCGCCTCAAGTCCCTGTGCTATGGAATCCTCATATATTTTCTTCTGACTTGTGTCCGGAGCGAGAATCATAACGATGTCCGCCCACTTCGCGGCATCCGCCACCGAAGCGGTCGCAAACCCGGCCTGCTCAGATTTTTTCCATCCGTTGCCGCCTTCTCTGAGCCCCACGGTTACTTCAACACCGCTGTCTCTGAGATTTTGCGAATGCGCATGCCCCTGACTGCCGTAGCCAACAACGGCGACTTTTTTGCCCTTTACCGCATCAATGGAAATATCGGAATCGTAATAAACTTTCATCAGGAGCCTCCTTTGCCCGCAGTTTTCTGCCCGCGCACCATCGCCACAACCCCCGTGCGCGCTATCTCTTTTATGCCGAAAGGTATCAGAAGTTCAATAAAAGCTCCTATTTTCTGATTGTCTCCCGTCATCTCAAGAGAGTAGGTTTTTGTTCCAACATCAACAACCTTCGCCCTGAAAATGTCCGTTATGCGCAGAATTTCCGGGCGCTCATCACCCGAAGCCGAAACCCTGACCAACACCATCTCCCTCTCAACACTTTCGGCGTCCGTAAGGTTCGTAACCTTCAAAACGTTCACCATATTGTTGAACCGCTTGATTATCTGCTCAACAATGAAAGCGTCCCCGGTTGTAACAAGAGTTATTCTGGAAGTTCCGAGCTCAAGCGTTTCCGCGACATTCAAACTGGTAATGTTGAAACCGCGCGCGCTGAAAAGCCCCGCTATGCGCGACAAAACACCCGACTCATTGTCAACAAGAAGGGTAATTGTGTGCCTCTGTGCGTTTTTGTCTTTGCTCATCGTTTAATCTCCGCCGTCTTGCGTGTGAAGGGCTTACGCGACATCAACCGGGTCAAATATCATCTTATTCATCGCCTCGCCGGGCGCAATCATCGGATAGACCATCTCTTCGGGGTCAACTTTGATTTCCATCAAAACAACCCCTTTGGCTTCAAGCCCCTGTTTGAAAACCCCTTCAAGGTCTTCGGTTTTGTCGGCTTTGAAACCGGTCGCTCCGAAGGCTTCGGCAAGTTTGACAAAATCCGGAAGGACGTTGAATTTGGAGTGTGAATAGTTTCCGTCAAAAAACATCGTCTGCCACTGCCGCACCATTCCGTGGTGTTCGTTGTTGAAGACCACGATTTTGAGGTCAAGCCCGTATTCAACGGCGGACGCAAGTTCCTGCATATTCATCTGGAAACTTCCGTCTCCGGCAACGCTTATGACAAGCTCATCGGGCTTTGCGAATTTAGCACCCATCGCGGCCGGAAACCCGAAGCCCATCGTTCCGAGCCCGCCGGACGTTATGTGGCTGCGCGGGCGGTTGAATTTGTAAAATTGAGCCACCCACATCTGATGCTGTCCAACGTCCGACACAATTGTGGCTTCGCCGTTCGTCATTGTGTACAGCATGTCAATGGCGTGGGTCGTCTGGATTTTGTCCGCATGCTCTTTGTGCTTGAGAGGATGCTGTTTGTCCCACGCGCTTATCTGCTCTCTCCACGCGTCCCTTTCGGACAGATCAATGTCAGCCGGAAGGGTGTCCATTATCTGTTCCAGAACCTGCTTCGCGTCCCCGACGATTGGACAGTCAACGTTGATGTTTTTATCTATCGTTGAGGGGTCAATATCTATATGGATTATCTTTGCGTTCGGGGCAAACTTATCAAAATTGCCCCCGGTCGCCCTGTCGTCAAACCTCGCGCCAATTGAGATGACAAGGTCGGACTCGTGAACGGCAAGATTGGCGGCGTATGAGCCGTGCATTCCAAGCATACTGACAAACAGCGGGTCGCTCGCGGGGAATCCGCCGAGCCCCATAAGGGTTGAGGTAACGGGTATGCGCAACCGGTGGGCGAACTCTTTGAGCTGCTCGGTGGCGTTTGACAAAATAACTCCGCCGCCTGAAAAAATTATGGGCTTCTTCGCTTTCTCTATGAGGGAAACCGCTCTTTTAATTTGAGCGGGGTTCCCTTTCAGTTTCGGTTTATAACCCCTGATGTTGATATCTTCGGGAATCAAAAGTTCGCCCTCGCCGATAAGCACATCCTTGGGCATATCAACCAGAACCGGGCTGGGTCTTCCCGTTGACGCTATGTGAAGCGCCTCTTTAATCGCCCTGGGAAGGTCTTCGGTTTTCCTCACAAGCGTATTGTGCTTCGTGCAGGGCCTTGTTATACCGATGTGGTCGGCTTCCTGAAACGCATCGCTTCCGAGATACTGAGTAGGAACCTGTCCGGTGAATATGACGACCGGCGCAGAATCCATCTGAGCGGTCGCTATGCCGGTTACGGTGTTTGTCGCGGCGGGTCCGGAAGTGCAAAGCACAACTCCGGGTTTGCCGGACGCTCTGGCATAGCCGTCCGCCATGTGGGTGGCCCCCTGTTCGTGGCGCGCCATAACATGACGGAATTTTCCGTCCTTCTCGTATTCGGTCATAACATCGTAAACCTTGAGGACATAGCCCCCGGGCAGACCGAAAACAATTTCAACTCCCTCGTGAATGAGGGTCTCAAAAAACATCTGCGCTCCGAGCATTTGTTTTGCCATCGGAACCTCCTTGTGAACACTCGGCTCCGAAACAGCAACGATGCTTTCGCCGCGCTCCGGCAGAACCGAAATTTGCTCCCGTTTGCTACGGAAGCACGCAGATTATATGCGTATAGGATTTTTTTTCAAGGAGTTTCCGGTCAAGTCCGTGAAAATCAGCCGCCGTCTAAATCTTCACGGACACAAACACAAGCAGGATTATGAACGCCACCATCGCGGCGGTGTAAGCCCTCAAAAAACCGCTTTGGAGAATGCTGAAAAACCGCGCGAGTTTTTTCGCCATGTCCGCAACGCCGTTTACCGCGCCGTCCACAACCAACGAATCAAACTCCGCGAAAGATTTTGAAAAATGCCTGAACGGAGCCAGAAACGCCTTTTCGTAAAACTCATTGAGCAGGATTTGAGAGCGCGAAAAACTTCTCGCCGCGCCGATGGGTGTGATTTTCACAAGTTTTTCCCTTATGCCCGGAGCGGTTTTGTATAAAGCAAGCGCGGCGGCTATTCCGCCAAACGCGGCGACCACCGAAACAAGTGCGAGAGCGGAATGGCTGAGCCCGCCGTGAGCGGAAGGGGCAAACGCGCCCGTAACGGGTGCGAGAAAATGCGTGAGAAACTCTTCGCCGAACGGGAGAATGTTTGAGAGAAAATGCGGAATGGAAAGAAAGCCGCCAAAAATTGCGAGCGCCGCAAGGCACACGAGCGGAATCGTCATAACGGGCGGAGATTCGTGGATTTTTTCCGCCGCTTCGGGCGGAGTATTATTTTCGCCCTCAAAAATGCGCAGATAAAGCCGTGTCATATAAAACGCCGTCAGCACCGCGCCGACAACAGCCGCGCCCCAATACAAAACGAAACCGCCGTCATAAACGGCGGCAAGAATGGAATCCTTGCTGAAAAATCCCGCAAAAAACGGCACGCCCGAAATCGCCAGAGTTCCAATGAGAAAAGTAAGCGCGGTAACGGGGATTTTTTTTCTCAAACCGCCCATAAACTTCATATCCTGTTCGCCGCCCAGAGCGTGAATAACGCTACCCGCTCCGAGAAAAAGCAACGCTTTGAAAAAAGCGTGCGTTACGAGATGAAAAATCGCCACGCCGAATGCGCCCGCGCCCGCCGCCATAAACATAAAACCGAGTTGGCTCACGGTTGAATACGCGAGAACCTTTTTTATGTCGGTCTGGGAAACCGCGATGTAAGCCGCCACAAGAGCCGTAAAAACCGCAACCGTGAGAATGACAAACTGCGCGTCCGGCGCGGCGGAATACAAAACGGCGAGCCGTGCGAGCATATAGACCCCGGCGGTAACCATGGTCGCCGCATGTATGAGAGCGCTCACGGGAGTGGGCCCCGCCATCGCGTCCGGAAGCCAGACGTAGAGCGGAAACTGTGCGCTTTTGCCAATCGCTCCTATGAAAAGAAGCAAACACACGGCGGTAAGCGCCTGCTGTGGAACACCGGGCGCGGCGGAAATAATTTCAGAAAATTCAAGAGAACCGAAAACCGCAAACACTAGAAAAATCCCCAGTAGAAAACCGAAATCCCCTATGCGGTTCACGACAAATGCTTTTCTGCCGGCGTCAGCTTTTGCCGTGTCATTGAACCAAAAACCGATGAGCAGGTAGGAAACAAACCCCACGCCCTCCCAACCGGCAAACATCACTACAAACCCCGAGCCGAGGACAAGCAGAAGCATAAAAAACACAAACAGATTCAGAAGCGCAAAATAGCGCGGAACCGCTCCGTCTCCGCTCATGTATCCGGCGGAATACACGTGAATCAAAAATCCCACCCACGTTATGACAAGCGTCATTACGGCGGACAGCCGGTCAAACACAAAACCAAAAGATACTGCGAGTGAACCGGAGGAAAACCACTCAAAAAATCTGAACTCCACGGGCGAGCCGGAATAAACGCCGTATGCGAGAACCGAAGCGCAAAGCGCGGGAATCAGAACCGCCGCAGAACCGATAAACGCGGATGCCTTCGCCTCAAAATCGGGCGATACCGCGCGCAAACGCCGGAGAAGTCCGGTTGAAATCAAAATGCCGTTTATGAATGCTCCGGCAAGAGGGGTTAAAAGTATTAAAGGCAACATCATCCGCGAAAGTTTCTTATCAAATCTATGTTCAGACTTTTCAGCCCGGAATAAAGAACAATAACCAGCGCAAGCCCAACGGCGACCTCGGCAGCCGCCACCGTTATGGAAACCAGAACCAGTATATTGCCCGCTCCGTCTTCAAAAAGCCGTGAGAACGCTATGAGGCAGAGATTTGCCGCATTGAGCATAATCTCAACCGACATCAGAACGACAAGAATGTTTTTCCTTGTGAGCACACCGAAAGCCCCGATGACAAAAAGAGCAAACGCAAGCGCGATGTATCCGTCCGGCGTCAACGCAGACCCCTTGAAATCGCCACCGTTCCGACAATCGCCGCCACGATGAGAATTGAAGTTACTTCAAAAGCAAACAGATAGTCCGTAAGCAGAAGCCACGCCGTTGCGGAAACCGTTCCGTCAAAATCTCCCGCGCGGGCGGGCGCGGCAAACGGGGCGATTTTCAGCCCGAAATACACGGCCGCAACAACTGCGGGCAAAAGAAATGACAGTTTTTTCGGAATTTCCGAGGGGCCGAACTCCTCGCCGCTTTTGCGCACATTGAGAAAAACAATCGTGAAAAGAAAAAGAACGACAATCGCGCCCGCGTAAACCAGAACCTGAACCGCCGCCAAAAAATGAGCGTCAAGAATACCGAACAGGACGGCGGATGAAATGAGTGTTACAACAAGGGAGATCGCGCACAGAGCCGTGTTCGGAAGCAAAACAACCGCAATCGCGGACACAACGGCGAGCGCGGAAAATATGTAAAAGAAAAGCGACTCGGCGGGCATTTAGGTTGAACTTTACAGGAAATAGTGAGAAGTGGAAAGGAAGAAGCAACAACGGCAACAGAACCCTCTATTTCCCCTCCTTCACCCCGACCCTCATACACCGCTCCCTCACCGGACAAACATCGCACATTGGTGAAACGGGTTTGCAGATTGTCTGCCCGAACGCGACAAGCAAACCGTTGTATTCAATCCAGTATTTTTTCGGCAGTTTTTCGCGTAGCGCAAACTCGGTTTTTTCCGGCGTTTTTGTGCGCACATAACCCAGCCGGTTTGAAATTCTGTGAACGTGTATATCAACGCAGATTCCGGGCTTGCCATAACCGAGTGTTACGACAAGATTGGCGGTTTTTCTTCCCACTCCGTCAAAATCCAGAAATTCGTCAATCTCGTTGGGCATTTTCCCGCCGCGCTCATTTTCAAGCCGCTTGCAAAGTTTGATTATGTTCGCCGCTTTTGTTCTGTAAAAACCGACCGGATAGATTAGTTTTTGCACTGTTTTCTCTCCCAGAGAGATAATTGTGCGCGGCGTTTTAGCTTCGGCAAATAATCTTCTTGAAGCCGCCGCGGTTGTTTCGTCCCTTGTGCGCGAACTCAAGATTGTGGAAATTAAAATCCTGAACGGGTCGCCGCCGTGCGTCTGCTCAAGGTTCATAACGGGCGGATTCCACCTTCGGGACTCACTCCTCAAAATCGAGATAACTTTTGAAATATCGGCGTCCGCAAACGCCCTTTTATCAAAACCTGCTGCGCGGGTTTCCGGCAACGGTCTCAAACCTCGTCTATGGCTTCTATGACGGTGTCCACCACCCACTTTTCTATGGCTTTTTGAGAGACGCCACCGAGCAGTTTTTTGAACTCTTTCATGGGAACAACCACTTTTGCCGCAGACCTGTGTCCGCCGCCGCCGCCCTGCTCCATTTGTTCGCGAAGAACTTTACCGTTTTTGCCGCCTTTGGACCCGAACATATGGAAAAGATGCCGCGCCACCCTGCCCGCGCTCTTAACATAACCAACGTTGCGCAGCGAAAGTAAAAAGTAGGAATCCCGCAGAATCCCGAATGAGGCAACCCATTCGGTGTCCTCCACCTGCATGCAGAAATCAGCCATTTTTGGAATCATGTATTCATGATTCACCCTGCCCAGATTAACGAAAAGCACGCCGTCTTCAACCCTGTGCCGCGCAAGCGATTTACCGAACACTTTCAGTTGGTCGGAGGGGATTTCCGCTTTTTCTATTTTCTTCAAAAGTCCGAGGTTGGCTTTTTGATAGAGAAAGGTAAACGCTTCAATGTCGTCATCACCGGCATCGCGGGCGAGAGAAAAAGTGTCGGTCTTTATCCCGTAGAGCAGAGCGGTCGCGAGCCGTTCGGAAATTTCCATCTCCGAAGCGCGCAGCAATCCCGTCATTATTGTTGAGGTAGCGCCCTCATCGGCGCTTATCTTCACAAAATTGGCTTTGTAATTTTCCACTTCGGGATGGTGGTCAATAACGGAATCCACCTTCGGAAGAATATCGCCAAAAAAAGACGGCTGAACATCAACCATGGCTACCGAGTCAAATTTTTTCACCTGCCGCAGGGTGATGGGAACGACATCAATTTCAAGCATATCCATCATCGCAACATTTTCCGGGCGCGAAACGGTTGTGCCAAAATGCCCGATTGTCGCCGTCTGCCGGTTCCTTCCCAGCAGCGTTCTCAGGGCAAGCGCGCTTGCCATCGCATCAGGGTCGGGATGGTCGTGAAGGAGGATCAGGATTCTATCCGCGCCTTCGTGCACTTTCTTCAATTTCGCAACATTGGATTTGCTCATGACCCCGAACCGCTCCCGCACGCTTTTGAAAGACTGGAAACAAAATCCGCAATTTTATCGAGCGCCGCGGCGTCCGCCGATGACTCTTCCACCATACGCATTATAGAGCTTCCCACGACTACCGCGTCCGCAAAAGACGCAACTCTGCCCGCCTGCTCCGGGGTTGAAATTCCGAACCCCACGCCGACGGGAAGACCCGCCTTGCTTCTTATTTTTTCAACAAGCCCTTTCACTCTCCCGTAATCCATTTCCGGACGCTCTCCCGTAACGCCCGTGATTGAGACAAGATATATGAACCCGCCGGCAAGCTGCGCGACCGCCTCTATGCGCTCGTCGGTTGTGTTGGGAGACAGCAGAAAAATCTCGTCCAGCCCTTTCTCTTTCAAGGTGGCGTTGAACTCCACCGCCTCTTCGGGCGGCAGGTCAACGGTGAGAATGCCGTCCGCTCCGGCGGCTTTGGCGTCTGCGGCAAGACGCGCGATTCCGTAACGGTAAAACGGGTTGTAATAGCCGAAAAGAATAATGGGAATATCCGAGCGGTCTCTGATTTTCCGCACGGTTTTCAAAATTTTTTCAAGAGTCGCGCCTGATTCAAGCGCCCTTTCACAAGCCCTTTGAATAACAGGCCCGTCCGCCATGGGATCTGAAAACGGAATGCCTATCTCAAGCATGTCCGCGCCGCTTGAAGCCATTCGCACGGCGATTTCTTCCGTCATTTGAAGAGACGGGTCTCCCGCAGTGAGATAGCACACAAGAGCCGCTCCGCCGCGCTTTTTCAGTTCGGAAAACTTTTGTTCTATTGCCGTATGCATTGTGAAAAAAGGAATCTGCGTCTTTGAAGAAAAAGACACCCGCCCGCCTCATTTTAGAAGTGGGAATTATAACAGCAAAAAGGGGGCGGTCAATGAAACGGAGAATTTGCCGGCGGCGTCCGGGCGGTCTAATAATCCCCGAAGGCGTAGTATTTGGTAAGAACAAAATTCAGGAAAAAACCTATGCAAATTGAAAAGCCGTTCGCAAGAAATATACCGTCAAAGGGAAGGAACGGCAGCCGCTCTATTTCGCCGAAATGAAAACCGTCAACCAGAACCCATAGAATAAGCAAACTCACAACAAGCGCGGCTGCGCCCGACAAAAATTTGCGCCATGAAGCCACGGCAAGCGAGCGCCCTCTGATTTTGAAAACAAAACCCACGCAAATAAAAAAATTAATAATTGTCCCAACTGAGAAAGAAACGGTTTTCGCCACAAACCATTCCGTCACCACAAACTGCGCTCCGCCCGGAAGGGAAACGGCAACGGAGCCAAACACGAGAATCTGTCTGACAATCTCAAAAACCGTCAAATCAATTACTGCCGAAATCGCGCCCACAACCGCATATTTCAGAAAATGGCGCACCCACTGAGGCAACCGCTCCTCATTTTTTGTAACTTCTTCCACCGTTTCCTATCCGTCTGTCCTCTGAGCGACTATGTCCAGATCTTTGTCTCCCCTGCCCGAAAGGCAGACCACAACAGCCGCGCTTGCGGGCATGTCCGTAGCAACCTTCATCACATAGGAAACCGCATGAGCGCTTTCAAGAGCGGGAATTATACCTTCGGTTTTGGAGAGAAAATAGAACGCTTCAAGCGCCTCGTCGTCTGACACTGAAGTGTATTCAGCAAGACCCGTATCGTGGAAAAACGAGTGCTCGGGACCCACACCCGGATAGTCAAGACCGGCGGCAATTGAGTGTGCCTTGTTTATCTGCCCGTCATCGTCCTGAAGAACAAAGGTTCTGCTGCCGTGCAAAACCCCTTGAGAGCCCTGCGTGATTGTCGCCGAATTGTTGCCCGGCTCAAGCCCTTCGCCGCCCGCCTCAACGCCGACTTTTGCCACTTCCGAATCTTCAATAAACGGATGAAACAACCCCGCCGCATTTGAGCCGCCGCCAACGCACGCAACAAGCAGGTTCGGTTTTCCAACTCCGGCGTATGCGAGTTGCTCTTTCACTTCAGCGCCGATAACGGATTGAAAATCCCTGACCATTGTGGGATAGGGATGCGGTCCCGCGACGCTGCCGATAACATAAAAAGTGTCTTCAACATTTGTTATCCAGTCTCTCATCGCTTCGTTCAGAGCGTCTTTGAGGGTCGCGCTGCCGGTATCAACGGGATGAATTTCCGCGCCGAGCGTGCGCATCCGCAAAAGGTTCATTTTCTGCCGTTCGGTGTCTTTCCGCCCCATATAAACTTCGCACTTTTTCCCGAAAAGAGCGGCAACCGTGGCGGTGGCAACTCCGTGCTGCCCCGCTCCGGTTTCCGCGATAATGCGGTTTTTGCCCATTCTGTCGGCAAGCGTAATCTGCCCGATTGTGTTGTTTATCTTGTGCGCTCCGGTGTGCGCGAGGTCTTCGCGTTTAAGATATATTCGCGCGCCGCCGAGTTTTTTTGTCATTCTTTCAGCGAAATAAAGAGGCGTGGGTCTGCCCGCGAAATCCGCAAGACACTTGCTGACCACGTTTGTGAAATCGGGGTCGGATTTGGCTTTGTTATACGCCTCTTCCAGCTCAATAAGCGGGGGCATCAGGGTTTCCGAAACAAAACGCCCTCCAAAATCTCCGAAAAAACCTTCCTTATTCATTGTTGTCGGCAATCTTCACTTCTTCCATAAACTGTTTCAATTTGCCTGAATCTTTCACGCCCGGTTTCTTTTCAACTCCCGAACAGACATCAACCGCATAGGGCTTTGCCGCGCCAATGGACTCGGCGACATTGCCGGAATTAAGCCCGCCCGAAAGAAACAGTTTTTTGCCCTTCAAGTCAATCCCGCGCAATAAATCCCAGTCAAAGGTTCTGCCGGTTCCGCCAAACTGCCTGTCGGCAAAAGTGTCAAGCAGGACAAAGTTTGAGTCGTAGTCGTCTATCTCTTTCAAACTGTCTCTGTTTTTGACTCTAATCGCTTTCATATAAACGCCGGGGATTTGGCTGCAGAACTGCGGAGTTTCATCGCCATGGATTTGAGCCAGATCAAGCCCGACCGATTCCATAACGCCGCCGATAAAATCAACTTCCTGATTTACAAAAACCCCCGCCTTCACAACATTTGACGGCAGAAGAGACGCTATGAGCGCCGCCGGTTCGGGCTCAACATGCCTTCTGCTCCCCGGATAAAAGATGAAACCCACCACCGCCGCACCCATATCCGCCGCCATAATGGCGTCATCGGCATTCGTTATTCCGCAAACCTTAACTTTTGTCATCGGAGGAACCACTATAACAGGCGCAAACTGGTTTTGTAATTACCGTTTAGGCGCTATGGACGCACGGAAAAGCGGGGCGCTGAAACAGGCGGCGGGTCGTTATTTTTTTCTGGCGGACATCGGAACAAAGTTCCTTTTGTTCTTTCCCGTATACACCTGACGCGGACGCGCTATTTTAGTCTCCGGATTCGTTATCATCTCCTCCCACTGAGCCAGCCACCCGGCGGTTCGCGCGATGGCGAAAAGAACGGTGAACATGCTCACCGGAAGTCCGAGACTCTGGTATATGAGGCCGGAGTAGAAATCCACATTGGGGTAGAGCTGCCTGTTTATGAAGTAGTCGTCTTCAAGAGCGATTCTCTCAAGCTCAAGCGCGATTTCAAGAAGCGGATTTTTGCCGACTTTGGTGAAAACCTTGTGTGCTATGTCCTTGATTATCGCGGCGCGCGGGTCATACGCTTTGTAAACTCTGTGCCCGAATCCCATAAGGCGGAATTCGCCGTTTTTAGCCCTCTTGATGTAGGCGGGTACATGCTTCTTATCACCTATTTCTTCAAGCATTTTCAGCACCGCTTCGTTTGCCCCTCCGTGCAGAGGTCCGTAAAGCGCGCTCACTGCGGCGGCGGTTGCGGAATAAGGGTCGGGCAAACTGCTTCCCGCATCTCTCATAACGCTTGTGCTGCAGTTCTGCTCGTGGTCGGCGTGAAGTATGAAAAGCACATCCATCGCTTTTTCAACAACGGGGTCCGGCTTGTATTTTCTCGTGCCCATTCTGAACATCATATTCAGGAAATTCCCCGTGTAACTCAGGTCGTTGTCGGGATAGATATACGGAAGCCCCATCGCGTGCCGGTATGAAAACGCCGCGATTGTCGGCATTTTCGCGATAAGACGGTGAATTTGAATTATGCGGTTTTCGCGGTCTTCCACATTCTTGGCTTCGGGATAAAAGGTTGAAAGCGCACCCACGGTGCTCATCATCATCCCCATCGGGTGGGAATCATAGCGGTAGCCGTCCATGAATTTCTTGATGTTTTCGTGTAAAAAAGTGTGATGAGTAACGTTGTAAACCCATTCGTCACACTGTTTTTTGGCGGGCAACTCGCCATAAAGCAGTAAATAGGCGACCTCAAGAAAACTGCTCTTTTTCGCAAGCTGCTCAATGGGATACCCCCTGTATCTGAGAATCCCTTTTTCGCCGTCTATGAAGGTTACCGCACTCCGGCAAGATGCTGTGTTCGTGAAAGCGGGGTCGTAACTCATCATTCCGAAATCGCTCTTTTTGACCTTGATCTGCCTTAAGTCGGCGGCTTTTATGGTGCTGTTTTCAACGGGAATTTCATACTTGCTCCCCGTTCTGTTATCCGTGATTGTAAGACTGTTCTTAGACATTTTTGTTTATCCCTCCTGCTTCTCCAACTGCAACAACCGGACTAAAATACCAACCGGAAACCGATTAAAACCGTTTTTCGCAGTTTACACGCAACAGTGCCCTTTATCAAACACCGGGCGGTCTAATCAAACTCCAGGAGGGCGGAGTCCATATTTTCAAGACTGTTCGCGAGCAGTCTTTTGATGTCCGCTTCGTTTTTCGCACGCATAAGTTTTCTCCTGAAACCCGCGAGAAATTCGGCGTCCGTGTGGTTGGCAATAAATTTGACAACTGGAATCCTGTATGGCGAAACGCTCAAATTTTTGTATCCGAGCGCGAAAATCAGAAGCGCGCCCTTCGGAGAGCCCGCCATCTCACCGCAAATTGAGACCTCCAGACTGTTTCTGTCCGAGCTCTTTCGTATCGTGTCAAGCACACGCAAAACCGCCGGATGAAAAGAGGAGTAAAGATGCCCGACCACGTTTGAGTTCCTGTCAACGGCAAGCAAATACTGCACAAGGTCGTTCGTGCCAACTGAAATAAAATCAACAATTTCAGCATATTCATTAATAAGCGGCACAAGCGCGGGCACCTCAAGCATAACGCCGAGCGGCGGAACCTTGTCCGGCGCGAGCCCCGCTTCGGACGCAGTGTCGTCCATAATCTGCTTCGCGGTCTCAACCTCCCAGATGTTTGAAACCATCGGAAGCAGAATCCTCAGGCGCGCGCCGCCCACGGCGGCAAGCATTATGGACTTTATCTGCTCCCTGAACAGGTCAAGATATTCCATTGAAAACCGAATCGCCCTCAAACCGAGAAGAGGATTTTCCTCTTCGGGAATATTGAAATACGGAAGCACCTTGTCCGCGCCGATGTCAAGCGTTCTGACTGTTATGCGTCCGCCAAATTTGCGCGATATGTCGCCGTAGATTTTCGTCTGCTCATCAACACCGGGCGGTTTTTCAAAGCGCGCGAACGCGAACTCCGTTCTGAACAGCCCCACATCGGAAACTCCGTGTCGCACGGCGGTTTCAATATCGTCCGGAAAACCTATGTTTGCCGTGAGAGTCATTTCCCGCGCCACATCCGAAACCTTCTCATCGGACTCAACAAGATGGCGGATCTCCTCAATTCTCCTGCCGCTGTTTTCATACTCTTTTACGAGCATTTCATCGGGATTAATGAAAACAAAACCCGTTCTGCCGTCAACGATTACCTTGTCGCCGGAGCTGATGAGGCCGCAAATATTTTCTATTCCTATAACAACGGGTATGCCGAGCGATTTGGCAATTATGACAGCATGCGAAGTCTCCCCGCCTCTTTCGGTTATGACGCCCGCTATTTTGTTTTTGCCGAGCATTGAAACAAACGAGGGACCTATCTCCCGTGCGACCAGTATCGTGGAGCTGCCGGAGCCCGCAGACGGCTCTTCTCCGTTTTCCTTGAGCCCCACAAGTTCGTGAAGCAGTTTTTCGCCTATGTCTCTGAAATCCTGCGCTTTTTCCCTCACATACCTGTCCGAGTGGTGCTCAAACCGCCCGGCAATGGACTCAATGCCCTGAACAACCGCCGTTTCGGCGGAAACATCGCCCTCTTCAACGCGCAAAATAACCACACCCCGAACCGAGTCCGAGCTTTCGCTTGAAAGAAGCATCAGATGGGCTTCAAAAATCTCAATCTCGCTCGCGGAAAGAACATCGTCTTTTCGTAAAACCCCTATGAGGTCTTTCATATCTTTTTCAACGCGCGAGAACGCTTCAAGAAGGCGTTTTTTCTCTTTGTCCGCGGACTGCGGAGGCGGAGAGAACATGCCCGCGCTTCCGAAAAGCCCCCTTATCAGAAAAGCGTTTCCGACCGCGATTCCGGAAGACGCGCCCTTGCCCTGATAGGTTCTGGTTTTGTGCTCAACGATGGCGGGCGTATGGAGTCGGTCAAGGGTGTCCGCAACTTCAAGGAGTCCGGCCAGGCGCGAAGCGATAATCTCAAAAAGTGTCTGCTCGGCGGGGGTGATGTGGCGCCGCTGGCTTGTTTGCCCCACCAAAACGCCAACGCAATGGTTTTTAAGGACAATTGGAACGCCGAGATAACATTCGTATTTTTCCTCTCCGGTGTTGTCAATCGGTTTGTATTTCGGGTGGCCGGAAACATTCATGGTTACAAAAGGACGCATGGTTTTGAATATCATTCCCGCTATTCCCTCGCCGCTTGAAATTGTTATTTCGGCGCCCTCTTCGCTGTCAAATCCGGTGTTAGCCCTCAGGCGCAAGGTGCTGTTGTCACCGTCAATTATGTATACTGAAACGACTTCGAAATGAAGAGACTCGCTTATTTTACTGACAACTCCTTTAAGAATAGTGTTCAGGCCTGTGGATTTATTCACAAAATCACTTATTTCCTGAACTATTTTCAGATGGAGATGCTCTCTGTCCACGGTTGTTCGCGACATATCGCCTAATTATACCGACAAAAAGAGAGCGAACGGCCGGGCGGGACTGAAATGAAAAAAGAAAATGAAAAACTGCTTGTCGCGATTATAGGCGCCGGTCCGGCAGGTTTTTACGCAGCGGACAGAATTTTCAAAAAAAGCCCCGTTCCGGTGCAGATTGACATGTTTGATTTGCTGCCGACCCCTCACGGGCTCGTGCGGCAGGGTGTTGCGCCCGACCACCAGAAAATCAAGAGTGTGTCAAAGGTGTTCGACAAAATCGCCGCAGATCCCGGTTTCCGTTTTTTTGGATTCGTGGAGTTCGGAAAAGACATAACTCTCAGCGACATAAAAAAAAGTTATCATCAAGTCGTTTTCGCCACCGGGGCACAGACGGACAAAAGAATTAAAATCCCCGGTGAAGACCTGGCCGGAAACCACACGGCGACCGAGTTTGTCGCGTGGTATAACGGCCATCCGCACTTTTCGGATCTTGATTTTGACTTGTCGGGCAAACGCGCCGTTATAATCGGGGTGGGAAATGTCGCAATTGATGTGGCGAGGGTTTTGTGCCTCAGTCCGGCGGATATACTCAAAACCGACATCGCCGACTACGCGCTTGAAAAACTTTTATCAAGCGGCATCAGAGAAGTATTCATAATCGGGCGCAGAGGTCCCGCGCAGGCGGCTTTCACAAACCCCGAACTAAGAGAGCTTGGCAACCTTGAAGAAGTGAATGTGCGGGCACGCCCTGAAGATGTGCGGCTTGACACCGTAACGAGCGAATTTCTTGAAAAAAATCCTGACGCGGCGACTGAAAAGAAACTTGAAATTCTTCGCGGATTTTCAGAACAGCGCTCAGGAAAAAAGAAAACCCTGCATTTCAGATTCCTGCTTTCCCCGTTAAGCATCAACCCCGGCACGGACGGTGGCGCGCAGAGTGTAACTTTCGCGAAAAACCGGCTTGTAAAAACAGATGACGGAACCCTTGCCGCGAATGCCACCGGAGAAACCGAAACGATGGAAGCGGCGATTGTTTTCCGCTCAATCGGTTATACGGGGGTCCCCCTGAAAGATGTTCCTTTTGACAAAAAAGAGGGAGTTATTCCTAACGATACGGGCAGAGTTCTGGACAAACCGGGCGGAAAGCCGCTTGAAGGGCTCTATACGACCGGCTGGATTAAAAGAGGCGCGACCGGAGTCATCGGGACAAACAAAATAGATTCCGCCGAAACCGTTGATTCGATGATTGAGGATTTTGCCGTGGAAAAAACCCTGATACCCTCCGCGCCTCCGGACGCGGTTGACAAACTGCTTCAGAAAACAAAACCGGACTACGTAAGTTACCGAAAGTGGTCTTACATAGACCGCAAGGAAACGGCAAAAGGAGAAAAAGCGGGACGCCCGAGGGTTAAATACACAAGCATTGAGGACATTTTCAAAGCGCTGAAAAAATAATCCCGCGTCCGGTGCGCTAAACAGCCGTAAGTTTCAACCTGCGCCTTATCGGGTCAACTTTGCGTATCTTCGCTCTGACTTGCTCACCTTCCCTCAAGGCGTCCTTATTTTCGCCGTGAAGCGGAAACTCCGAGCAGTACCGGGGGAAATACGCGAACACCCTCCCGTCCGCAACACGCGAAACAATTCCCTCAAGCCGCGCTTGCGGGTCCATCATTCTGAAATGCTCAAAAAGCCAAAACCGTGCCCTGCTTCTCTGGGCGATGCGCCTGTCGTGAATTACCTGTTCAGTGTCGGCGATGATTTGTAAAACCGATTTTTCATCAAGCCCCGCTTCGCAGCGAATTTCGGACATGATCTGCCTCTGCACAATCAGGTCGCGGTATCTCCTTATGGGCGAGGTCGCCTGCGCATAACACTCAATCCCGAGCGAGCGATGCCAGTCCGGATAAATGCCGATTTTGGACGGTTTCATAAATCTGCCGACCCGAACCGGGAAAAGCGGGTCGTTTTCATCAATGTCGCGCGCGGCGGGAGAAATGGGCTCGGTCTGGGAACGAAAAATCGCGGGCGCGGAGTTTTGTTTGAGAAAGACGGCGGAAAGATGGTTTGCGGTTATCATAAGTTCGGAAACAACAAGGTGTGCCGCGCCTTTGGGCTGCGCAGAGCCGGTTTCAATGTTTCCGTCCGCGTCCACGCGGATTTTCAACTCCGGAATATTCACTATCAACGCGCCCCGCTCAATTCTTTTGCGCTTCAACGCCGCGCATATCTCCGCGAGTTTTTTCCAATCGCCCCCGGTCTCAATCAACCGCTCCGCTTCGCCGTAAGTCATGTTGCGTTTAACGGAAATTTTTGTCGCGGCGAAACGGAAATCGCTCATCTCAAAAGTCTGCGGGTCAAAATCCATAAAAACCGAAAGCGCAACGCGCTCGGTGCTCTCAATCAGACTGAGCCGCCCCTTTATCAGTTCGGAAGGGAAAATGTCCACCCTGCGCTCGGGGAGATACATGGTTTCGGCTGCTTGCTGCGCCTCGCGGTCAAGCGCGCCGTCCGGGCGGATGAGCAGAGCGACATTGGCGATGTGCACCCCGACGCGCGAGCAGTTTTGAGAAGTTTCAAGGGAAATTGCGTCATCAATATCCTCTGTCGTCTCATCGTCAATTGAAAAAGTTTCAAGCGCGGTCAAATCCTCAAGAAAACCGGCGTCTGTTTTTTCGGAAATCAAGCGCGCCGCCTCTTCAAGCGCTTCGGGCGAAAAACCATTCTTGATTCGGGCGGCTATCATCACGGAGTCGGAACCTTTGGGCAGGTCGCCTGATTTAATCAGCAGTTCGGTTGCCTCTTCGGGGTCTTTTATTCCGGTTTTTGACAAAATCGCGCGCGCGGCTTTGAAAGCGGGATTCTCCCCGGCATTTTCAATGTAAGCCATCACGGCTTTCACACACCCCTCCCTGTCAAAACCCCCGGGCTCGGACGCCGCGCCTGAAAGAACCGACCGTATCCACCGCTCCGACAAATCTTCCTGTATTTTGTCCATGTGGCGTTTTTTGGCGCGGGCAAGCACTTTTTCAACGCATCTTTCAGCAAGCGGGAAATAGCCGCTCTTGTCCCGTTTGAAATAGACCGTGTCTTTGTCAACCGCCCAGAACAGTTTGAGGATTTCGTCCGCGCCCGGCTTGGAGCCGGACGAATAAACCGACAAAATTTCGCCGAAGGAAACCGCCTGCTCCGCGCCGGCAAAATGTTCCCAAAGGGGTTTCAAATCAAAACCGCCTTTGGCGGCTTCAAGATCTTTTCTGAGACGCCGCATCTTCATTCTCCGCTCGGCATCCGTCCCGATGTCAGGCGTTATGCCCGTGCTGAACGCGACTTTGTCATCTGAAACCCGCATGTTTTTCCCTTCCTCGGAAAAAACCGTTACAACGCCGTCCTGAGAGGAAATAAAAATTCCGCAACAGGGCTCCTTTCTCTTTCTGAAAATTACAACTTCGCCCGGTTTCATCTCATTTGGATTTCCGGAAATTGAGCGCCGCGCCGATAAAATCCCTGAAAAGAGGGTGCGGACACAGCGGAGTTGAAAGAAATTCGGGGTGAAACTGACAGCCTACAAACCACGGGTGTTTTTTGAGTTCAACAATCTCCACAAGCGAAGAATCTGGCGACTCACCGCTTGCCACGAGCCCGCCCGCTTTGAGTTCGGAAAGGAAATCGTTATTGAACTCAAGCCGGTGCCTGTGCCGCTCTGATATGCGTTTTTTCCCATATGCCTTGTGCGCGCGCGTGCCGTTTCGCAACACGCACGGAAACGCGCCGAGCCTCATAGTTCCTCCTTTCTTTTCAATGTCTTTCTGCCCGCTCATAAAGTTAATCACCGGATATGGCGAGTGGGCGTTCATCTCACTTGAATGGGCTTTTTTCATTCCGCAGACACCTCGCGCGAATTCCACAACCGCCATTTGCATTCCGAGGCAGATTCCGAAAAACGGAATGTTATTTTTTCTCGCGCGCGCTATCGCCTTTATCTTGCCCTCATACCCCCTCTCTCCAAAACCGCCGGGAACCAGAATGCCGTCCGCGCCTTTGAGAAGCGGCGAGCTCTCATTTTTGATTTCCGCAGAATCTATGTATTTGATGTTCACTTCGCAACCGTTTGCCATTCCGCCGTGAACAAGGGCTTCGTGAAGACTTTTATATGTGTCGCTCTGCCCCACATATTTGCCCACAACCGCTATCGTAACGGTCTTTGACATGTCGCTGATGCTTTCAAACATCTTGCGCCAACCCGTCAGTCTGGGGTTTCTCGTCCAGATGTTCAGATGTGTGGCGACCGTTTCATCAAGCCCCTCACCGTGCAGCACAAGCGGCACTTCATAGACCGAGTTCACATCCTTGCCGGACACAACCGAATTGAAATCAACGTTGCAGAAAAGCGCAATTTTCCGTTTGATTTCATCGGGAATTTGCTCTTCGGTGCGGCACAGAAGAACATCGGGTTGAATTCCGATTTTCAGCAACTCCTTCACGCTGTGCTGTGTGGGTTTTGTTTTAAATTCCCCCGAAGCGGCAACATAGGGAACGTATGTCAGATGTATAAAAATGGTGTTCTCCCTTCCAAGTTCAGACCGCAACTGGCGCACGGCTTCAAGGAACGGCAAACTTTCAATGTCTCCCACGGTGCCGCCTATCTCAACAATTACAACATCTTTTTCGCCGCTGTTGCCCAGCGATTTTATTCTGGATTTAATCTCATCGGTGATGTGAGGAATAACCTGAACGGTTTTGCCGAGAAACTCGCCCTTTCTCTCCTTTGTTATGACCGAATGATAGACCGTTCCCGAAGTAAAATTGCATGCGCGGGTGAGTTCGGCTTTTGTGAAACGCTGGTAGTGACCGAGGTCAAGATCGGTTTCGGCTCCGTCATCGGTAACAAAAACCTCTCCGTGCTCATAGGGGTTCATCGTTCCGGGGTCAACGTTGATGTAGGGGTCAAGTTTCTGAACGCCGATTGTAAGCCCTCTGCTTTCAAGCAGAAGCCCCAACGATGCGGAGGCGATGCCTTTGCCGAGAGACGACATCACGCCGCCCGTAACGAACACATATTTGACGGGGCGGACTTTTTTTTGCGCGGACAGTCTTTTGTTCATTGAGATATCTCCCGCACGCGCAACGCGATTTCTCTTGACGCCTTGCCTCTGTGGCTTATGCGGTTTTTTTCTTCAGCGGAAATTTCAGCCATTGTTTTTCCAAGAAACGGGAGAAAGAAAACCGGGTCGTAGCCAAATCCGCCGCCGCCTTTTTTTGTCTCCGCTATCACTCCTTCACACACTCCGTTTACGATAATTTTCTCTCCGTCCGGCAAAATCAGAGTCAGAACGCACACATAACGCGCGCCTCTGTCTTTAACACCTTTGAGTTCGGACATTAACTTATCCAAGTTTTCCTCATCGGTGGAGTTTTCGCCCGCGTAACGCGCGCTGCGTACGCCGGGCATTCCGCCGAGCGCGGAAATCTCAATTCCCGAATCGTCCGCGAGCACGGCGGGTGGAACGGAGTGTTCGGAACGGACGGTTTCAAAAACCGTTTGGGCTTTAAGAAGCGAATTTTCCGCAAAGGTTTCGCCGGTTTCCTCCGGCATAACAACCGAAGGGAAATCTTTGAGGGAAAAAACCTTGTTGAAAACCCCGCCCATCAGGCAGCCGAATTCACGCGCTTTGCCCTCATTGCCGGTCGCAATGATGATTTCATCAAGGTTCACAGAACTATTCCATTAAACACTGGTGGAGGCGGCGGGAATTGAACCCGCGTCCGCAAAAGAGAATCACTCAGCTTCTACATGCTTATCCCGCCGTGATTTGACGAAAAAAGTTGCCGGCGGGCGGGCGCTTTTTCCGTTGTCCCGCTGAGTTTTCTCACCTGTTCGCGCACCGGGCGCCACGAACAAGCCAGCCTGCTGAATGCCGCCTCACAAAGCCCGCAGGCGTTGCCGTGTGAAACGTCGCAGCGTTAATTAGGCCGCGAGAGCATTAATTGGTTCGCCGTTTAATAAGCGAGAGGTCAGTTTAACGAGTTAGCCAAGCTCGGCATGCGGCATGAGCTGTCTTCAGATACGTCGAAGCCAGTTCGCCCCCTGTCGGGATAGGAATAGTAATGAATTGAAGGGGTTATTTCAAGAAGGGGTTTTTGATAGCAAGTGTAAGTTTAATCAAAAATAAAACTTCTAATCTTTTGAGCAAAAACAGGGTTTAACTTTTCCAACTGCCGCCACGCTTCTTTTGCCGGACGGCTTTGACGGTTTATTTTGTAAATAAGCGCCAAGTTATACCACGCTTCCGCTAACTCAGGATTTATTCCCAACGCCTTGCTATATGACTCTATTGCTTTGTCGTATCTGCCTTGTTCGTCATAAGTAATTCCCAGGTTATACCACGCTTCCGCTAACTCAGGATTTATTCGCAACGCCTTGCTATATGACTCTATCGCCTTGTCGTATCTGCCTTGTTTGTAATAAACAACTCCCAGGTTATACCACGCTTCCGCATACTCAGGATTTATTCCCAACGCCTTACGAAACGACTCTATCGCTTCATTGTGTCTGCCTTGGTTGTAATAAACAACCGCCAAGCCATCCCACGCTTCCGCTAACTCAGGATTTATTCCCAACGCCTTGCTATATGACTCTATCGCTTCGTCGTATCTGCCTTGTTTGTAATAAACAACTCCCAGGTTATACCACGCTTTCGCATACTCAGGATTTATTCGCAACGCCTTACGAAACGACTCTATCGCTTCGTTGTGTCTGCCTTGTTTGCCATAAGCAATTCCCAAGTTATACCACGCTTCCGCTAACTCAGGATTTATTCGCAACGCCTTGCTATATGACTCTATCGCTTTGTCGTATCTGCCTTGTTCGCCATAAGCAATTCCCAGATTATTCCACGCTTCCGCTAACTCAGGATTTATTCGCAACGCCTTGCTATATGACTCTATCGCTTTGTCGTATCTGCCTTGTTTGTAATAAACAACTCCCAGGTTATACCACGCTTTCGCATACTCAGGATTTATTCCCAACGCCTTACGAAACGACTCTATCGCTTCGTTGTGTCTGCCTTGGTTGCCATAAGCAATTCCCAAGTTATACCACGCTTTCGCATACTCAGAATTTATTCGCAACGCCTTGCTATATGACTCTATCGCTTTGTCGTATCTGCCTTGTTCGCCATAAACAACTCCCAAGTTATACCACACATCCACATCTTCAGAATTTATTCGCAACGCCTTGCTATATGACTCTATCGCTTCGTTGTTTCTGCCTTGTTTGCTATAAGAAGTTCCCAAGTTATGCCACGCTTCCACTAACTCAGGATTTATTCGCAATGCCTTACGATATGACTCTATCGCTTTGTCGTATCTGCCTTGCTTTCTATAGACAGTTCCCAAGTTAGACCACGCTTCCGCTAACTCAGGGTTTATTCGCAACGCCTTACGAAATAACTCTATCGCTTCGTCGTATCTGCCTTGTCCGCCATAGGCAACTCCCAAGTAAAACAAACCCCAGGAATCTGAAGGAAAAAGTTCAACCCATTGTAGGGAGTGTTTTTCTAACTCAGCCCAATCCTTATTCTCAACCAATGAATTTGCCAGTGTGAGGTTCAGCAAACGAAAACCGGCAATTAGTGTTTCGGAGCTTGTTGAATCCGTCTCGACCCCGCTCACACGGGCTTCCTCTATCCATTCAACAGGAGATGCAAAAGCGATGTTTTGCGCTTCCTCCAAAACATAAGACACAATGCCAATAAGATTTCCTTTCTTATCAAAAAGCCCTCCGCCCGAAGAACCGGACGAAACCGAAGCATCAGTTTGAATAATCGGAGGCGCGTCTTTTTTATCCCTACGCAACTGAGAAACCAGCCCCGCGCTTAAACTGTAATTCATTCCTTTGGGAGCACCGATTGCGTAAACGGTTTCTCCAACTTTGAGCGAATTTGCCGGACGAACTTTCGCCTTTTTGCCTTTCAGCCCCGGAACTTTCAGCAAACAAACATCTTTTTCCCAATCGGCGCGAAAAAGTGTGGCAGTTTTCGGGTCGTCATCATCTTCCCCTTGTTGAATTGCTATGTAATCAGCGTTTTCAATAACATGGCAGTTTGTAACAACTTCGCCTTTGGCGATAATAACGCCGCTACCCTGTCCTTTTATCTCCGGCTCTTCATCACCTTGCTCGGCAACCCAAACAACCACAACAGAACGGGACGCTTTCTTAAAAACCTTTGAAGCGTCTTGCGCGAACGCGGGAGACGCAAAAGCGAAAAACGCAATCGGCAATAGGAAAACTGTTTTTAATCTCATTTTCATTACTTGTTCCACCTCTCTGTCGGCTTCGGGTTTATCGTAAAGTTCTTTCCTTTAATAATGAATTGAAAGGTTTATTTCAAGTTTGACTTCCTTCTCTAACGCCACGGATAGGGGTTTACATCAACGGGGCTGCTGAACAGGCGGAAGAAAGTGGCGGCTTCCTGATGTTTGTCGTATTGCTCACGGTTGTAGTTTTGATTTTCTCTTTTGTGTTTAACCTTTGCCCGCGGGTTTTCAGCTTGGGCGGGGCGCGGCTTTGAGGCATAGGCACGCGCCATATTTTCCCACGCTTCGGTGTATTCGGGGTCCACCCTCAACGCCTCGCTGAAACACTCTATCGCCTTTGCGTGCCGTCCGCGCATTGCGTAAAGAAAACCAAGATCGTTCCACGCCTCGGCAAAATCGGGATTTGCCTGAACCGCTTTTTCATAAAACTCAATCGCTTTGGGGTAAAGCCCCTGCGCCTCATAAGCCACACCTGCCAAGTGCAGAGTTTCAGCGCTGCCGGGATTTATTTTGAGAGATTTTTCATAAAACTCCGCCGCCTTCGCACTCAAGCCGCGCTCTTCATAGATAAAACCCATAACGTCCCAGATTTCGGAGTCATCGGGGTTTGAGCGCAAAACCTTGCGACAGAATTTTTCGGCTTTATCGTAAAAACCTTTTTCCGCCTGAATAACACAGGACTGCCGGGGGTCGGAATCGCTAAAAGGCGCTGACTTGGAAGTCGTGGCAAACAAAATGGAAAAAACCGCAAGCAACGCCAAACAGCGCGTCATCTCCTTTTCATCTCCCTTTTCAGCGCTCTTTCCATCTCTCTGTCGGCTTCGCGTTTTTTGACATCGGAGCGTTTGTCGTAAAGTTTTTTTCCTTTTGCGAGCGCAACTTCCACCTTCGCAAAACCGCCGCGAAAATAGATTGAGGTTGGCACAAGCGTGTAGCCCTTCATTTGAGTTTTACCGATAAGTTTGTCTATTTCGCGCTTTTTCAAGAGCAATTTTCGCGAACGGGTGGGCTCATAATCAAGCGCGCCCGCCGCCTCATACGGCGCGATGTAACTGCCCACAAGATGGACCTCGCCGCCCTGCGCGATTGCGTAACTCTCTTTTATGCTCGCTTTGCCGTTTCGCAGGGACTTGACTTCGGAGCCCGTCAGCACAAGACCGGCTTCAAACTTTTCCTCTATGTGATAGTCCCTGTTAACGGTTGGATGTTTGCATACACGCTTCATCGGAAATCACCCGTGCGGCTCCCGCAACATTGCCGGACAAACCGCATCTTTTATAATAAAAATAACTCCGAGAAAACAGAATATGAAAATTAGTAGAAAGTTCCCGCCACTCCAAGAACTGTCGCTATAAAACTTACCGGGGCCAGGTCCTCTATCGTGTCCAGACTTGTGTTGGCTTTCAAAATCATTTCCTGCGCGGCGACATAGAGGTCTTCCTCGTTGATGATTTTGCCGACGGAGCCCTCGCCTTTATCAACTTTCGTGAGTATGGAATTGAGCCGCGCCGCGGCTTGGGCGGCTTCGTCAAGAAACTCTCCGGCGTCCTGAATGATTTTGTCAAAATCGTGCGGGGTTTCACCGTCCAGAAAATCTCCGGACGCAAGCGCGCGTCCTTGCGCACCTATTGAAAGGTTTATGTAACTTGTTCCCAGAAGGCTGCTGAGCCGCACGGTGGCGACTGTGTTTGTGTTCAGGGGAATATCTTTGCGCACTCTCACGCCCACTTTTATTCTGCCGCCGTCTGAAGAAAAACCTATGCTTCTCACATTGCCCACCCTGACTCCCTCCATCTTTACAAGCGAGCCCTCTTCAAGCCCTGAAACGGAGTCAAAATATACGTCCAGATTTTTATGACCGGAAAGAAAAGAAGACGAACCCGCGAACTCAAGCACAACAACTATCGCCAGAATCCCGGCAAGAAAAAACCCGCCGATTTGCAAATCTCTTTTTTTTAGTCCCCTCAACTTTGCTCCTCTAAACTCTCTTCAGTATTGGAACCGGAGAAAAAACCGCGCACAAGCGGATTTTCGCTGGCGGAGATTTCCTCAAACGTGCCGGTCTCAATAATTCGCCCACTATGCATTATAGATAACCGTTCAGCGAGAGCAAAAGCAAGTTCTACATCGTGCGTTACCACGATTTGGGTTATTCCAATTTCGCGTCTGATAACAAGTAATAAATCCTTGACGGATTTTTTTGTCGCAGGGTCAAGCCCGGTTGTGGGCTCGTCAAACAGGATCACATCGGGATTGGTCAAAAGCGCGCGGGCTATGGCAACACGCCTGCGCATTCCACCGCTCAACTCCGAAGGCATGGCGGACTCCCTGCCCGCGAGCCCGACAAGCGAAAGAACCGCAGTGGAGAGTTCTTTTATGGCGCTTTCGCAATTAATAACCGCGTGCTCTCTGATAAACAGTTCCACATTTTCCGAGGCGCTCATTGAATTGAAAAGTGCCGAGGACTGAAAAACAAGAGAAACGGTTGTACTCGCCCGCTCAATGGGCTCCGAACCTATCAGCACTTCTCCCGCGTCCGGAGTTTCAAGCCCTGAAATATGCCGCATGAGCACTGTCTTTCCCGAACCGCTTCTGCCGAGAAGAACCACCATCTCGCCGGCGGAAACTTTGAAGTCAACCCCTTTGAGAACCTCCTGCCCGCCAAACGATTTTCTCAACCCCCTAACTTCAACCGAAACCGGCTTTCCGTTCAGGAATGACAGGAGTGTATCAAGATTGTTGCCGCTCATCAGAGTTCGCGCTCCACCCTTAAACTATCCCCGCGAGGAACAGAATTTTTGATATGAAATAGTCGCATACGAGAATCATCACTATTGATGAGACAACCGCGCGCGTGACCGAAACCCCTATTTGGCGGGGTCCGCCGGTTGTTTCAAGCCCGATTTTGCAACATATCACCAAAATAACAAAACCGAAAACCAGCGCCTTTATAACGCCGTTCAGAACCGTTTTCAAATCAACGAAATCACCCAGATTATTGAAATAGGTAACCGCCGGAAGAGAAATTTCCGGATTTGTCGCTCCAACGAGAGCGCCGCCGAGCCAGCCCGTAACAACCATTAAAAGCACAAGAATCGGCATTGAGACCGCGAAAGCCACGAGGCGCGGCATCACAAGAAATTTCACGGGGTCTATTTTCATTGTTTTGAGCGCGTCAATCTCATCGTAAACACTCATTGACGCAAGTTCCGCGGTTATTGACGACCCCAAACGCCCGGCAACCAGAATTGAGCACATAACGGGACCTATTTCCCTTGAAACCGCCACGCCTATGAGCCCGCCGAGGGTTTCCTGAATTCCAAAATCGGCGAGAAGCGGACCCGTCTGGAGAGCGAGAACCGCGCCGCCCGAAAGCCCGATGACCGAAGCGACAAGAAGCGTGTCCGCGCCGATTACAACTATTTGAAAAAATACCTTGTCCGCGTTCGCCCTGATGTCTTTGCACCAGTAAGCGGAGAGAAAAAATAAACGAAGCGCGCCGCCCGTGAAAAACGCAAAACGGTTTATAATCCCCTCTTTCATCTGCGGCAATTCTCCACGCTTTTTACGGGACTTCCAACCTTAAGCGGCAAAAACAAGAATCGTATTCTGCGCCCTTGCAGGTCTGACGCGTAGCCAAAAGCCTTCCCGGCGATATGGAAAAAACTCTCATCGCATGATTTTCTGAAATTCAAAGTTCCAAACAAAACGGAAACCGCCGTTCCCTCTCCGTGTTTTCTGCGGACTTCAAAAATTCTCCATAAAAAAGAGTAGTTTCTGTAAAACTTGGCGCTTGACCCTATAAACGGCTCAAAAGGCGCGAGCAAGTGAAAATAAGAATGCCCCCTTTTTTCATCGCGTTTGTATGAAAACACGGGCCACAAATCAACTCTGAGCGAGCGCTTCCGGGTTTTGTCAAAGGGGGCTTCGCGCACAACTTTCAGAGCAACCAGAAAAGTGTCTTTCTTATATTCGTGATATTTGAGTTGCAGTCTGGAAGACGCATAAAGGGGCCACAGGAGAAACTTTGTTTTTTTCACTCCAAACGTCTCGGATGTTTCAAAAAAAGGAAAAAATCTCATTCTTCTTTCCGTGTCGCTTTTTTTGAAATTTATAATGGGCCACGGTAAATGAAAAGAGCGCAGATTACGTTTTGGATCAACGCTTTTCTGAAAAAACGGCCACATATACATTGTGTGAGATTCGGTTCCGTAATCAACTCTGTAATAAAAAGGGAAAAATGCTTTGTAGCGTCTGTATGTTTCATTGCTTCCTTTTTTTATATCGAAATAAAAAGGCCACAGCAAAAATTTGGAATGGGAATTTTTTCCTTCAAAATTCCCGAACAGGGGCCAGAAGCGAAAGCCCCTGCTCTCACCCGAATAAGACGCGAAGAAAGGCCACAAAAAATTGCGGGAAATTGCGCCTTCTGAATTGATGGTACGAAGATAAAAAGGGAAAAGAACAAATTTTGTTTTTCCGCCGAAATTTCCGTAAAACGGCACAAATGCAAAAGACCTTCTTTCCGGATTCGGAGATGAGCGGTGAAAAATCAGGGGGTAGATTCTGAAACTTTTTTCGCGGGGGTCCGGCAAGCCGGCTTTTTTTGAGAACGAAAGCGAATTAAAGAAAAACCCCATTCTGTATCCTTTTGGAGTTCTCCGATAGTGAAAAAACGGATACAGAAAATCCAGGGTCAGGGAATCAAGCGATTTCTCTTTTTTAACATAAAACAGGGGCCTGAACGCAAACTCGTCGCTTTCTTCGCCTTTCACTCTGAGGAACGGCCCAAGTGAATACGCGGACACAAAACTGTCTTTGCGGGGAAACCCGAATGGGTCGGGTCTGATAAAAAGCGCGTCCGCCGGGTGTGTTTGAACCACAATCACAAAAAAAACAACCAGCGAAAAAATCACGCGCGATGTTATCTTGTAATTCAATTTTCCTGATGCGGCTCCGCTGAATCATTAAAAATTCTTCTGTGAACTTTGCCCCCGATGAGCGTCATTATTTCGTAAGGTATGGTGTCCGCCCACTGCGCCACATCTTCAACGGAAATTCCCCCGCCCCCGAATAAAATCACTTCATCCCCGATTTTGACCTGCGGAACACCGGTAACGTCCAGAGTTGTAAAATCCATGCACACTTCACCCACGACCGGAACGGAAACGCCGTTCACCGAAACACGGGCGCGGTTGGAAAGACTTCTGCAATACCCGTCCTTGTATCCGACCGGAATGGTCGCGAGCAGTGAAGATTTTTTTGTTGTAAAAGTCCCGCCGTAACCAATCGGCTTGCCTGCGCCGATTTTTCTGACCCTTACAACCGAAGTTTTAGCGCTCATAACCGGAGTGAGCCCGGTTTTTTCAAAAGACGAACCGTAAAGCATAATTCCGGGTCTCACCATGTTGCCGAACGATTCTGAAAATCTCTGAATCGCCGCGCTGTTCGCCATATGCTTGAAGCGTGGACGCGCGCCTGAATTTTCAATCTCCGAAACAACCAGATTGAATTCGGCAATCTGCTCAAAAGTCGGTTCGGGGGCGGAAGCCGAAGAATGGGCAAAATGAGTGAACACACCCGCGAGATTCAAGCCCGGCAAGCCGCGCGCTTTTTCCATTAAATCAAAAACATCTTCCTTTGCGGCGCCGAGGCGTGCCATTCCGGTGTCTATTTTCAGGTGGTATTCCACCTTTTTGCCGGATTTTTTTGCGGCTTTGGAAAGAGAATCAAGACAGTTTTCCGTAAAAACCGAAAGCGTGAGCCCGGCCTTGACAGCATCCGTAACCAGGCAGTCCGGAGCCACGCCCATAACAAGAACGGGCGCCGAAACACCGGATTCCCTTATCTCCAGCCCCTCCTCAACGGAGGAAACTCCAAGCATCACAACCGGGGGAAATTTCGCGAGTTCTTTGCTGATTTCAACAGCGCCGTGTCCGTATGCGTCCGCCTTGACAACAGCCGTTATTCCAATGCCGCTTCCGACCGTCCGCGCAGATAATTCCACATTGCTTCTCAATGCATTTAAATCAATTTCGGTCCATACACGGTTCATCAAATATGAGGTTTGTGAGAAAATAAAACCTTTTGTTATGATAAGATACCATCGCTTGGAAAGCAACATAGTGCCCTTACTGCAATGAACCCGACCGAGTCAAAAGCAACAAAAATCATAGGATCCATACTTGCGACAAGACTTCTCGGAATTTTCCTTATACTCCCCGTCTTCAGTTCCTACGCTTTGCAGTATCCGGGCTCTTCACATTTTCTTGCGGGACTGGCTTTCGGCATATACGCGCTCACGCAGGCTCTTTTTCAGATTCCATTCGGACGGGCGAGCGACAGATTCGGAAGAAAGCCCGTAATTGTGGGCGGACTTATGATTTTTTGCGTGGGCAGCATCGGTTGCGGGCTGGCGGAAAACATCTGGCAACTCATAATAGCGAGAGCGGTTCAGGGCAGCGGCGCGGTTGGCGCGGTAGCCATAGCGGCTCTCGGCGATTTCACAAGGCCCGAAGTGCGGGGGCAGTCTTTCGCGATAACGGGCTTAATCATCGGCGCAAGTTTTATGGTTTCGCTTCTCGCGGGTCCGGTTATGGCGTCGTGGCTGGGGTTTGAAACGCTTTTTTACATTCTTGCCGCTCTTGGAGCCGCCTCAATTACAATAACTCTCGCGTTTTTCCCCGATGAAAAAACATATGTCAGACATGAGCCGGAAGACCCGGCGCCCACGCTCCGGGGAAACTCAAAAATAAAGGAAATACTCGTAAGCTCCTTCATACTGTCTTCCATTCTCAACATCTTCCTGTTTGTATATCCGCTCAGTTGGGAAAGTACGGCCGGAGAAAAAATTTCCCATATTTGGGAAGCGTATTTTATTATGCTTCTCCCTGCGGCGCTTTTCGCTTATCCTTTCCTGAAAATCATGGAGAGAAGGAAGAAAATGAACATTCCTCCGCCTGTGGCGATTGCTCTTCTCGCCACAGGAACGGCAATCGCGGTTCTAATTCCGGACAAAACAGGGTTGATTGTCGCAGGAGCGGTTTTCTTTCTCGGGCACTCAATCTTCCAGCCAATTCTTCCCGCTTTTCTTACTCAAATAGTGTCAAGCGGGTCGCGTGGAAATGTGGCGGGATTGCTCAACCTCGCGAGTTTTCTCGGAGCATTTGCGGGAAGCATGTTCGCGGGATTGCTGTTTCCCGCGGGATTCGGCGTGGCTTTGGCTCTGTGTTTTGTGCTCATAGCGGCTTGGCCGCTCGTGGGAATTCCCAAACCTCCAAACAACGGAGCGGTTTAAGAAGCGCATAACATACGATGACTTTTCCCGAACTTTACAGAAAACCGTCCAAGCCGGTCATATCGTTTGAGATATTTCCCCCTAAAACGCCGGAGGGAAAGGAAAATCTGCTGCGCTCTCTGGAAGACCTCGCCAAACTCTCTCCGGGATTTATCTCGGTTACATACGGCGCGATGGGGTCAACCCGCGGAAACAGTTTTGAGATTGCATCCCACATAAAAGACAACTTGAAGATTGAGACTGCGAGCCACCTGACCTGCGTGGGATCTTCAAGCGCGGAAATGAATTTAATTTTGAAAAACCTGCGCGAGCGCGGCATAGAAAACATCGTGGCGTTGCGGGGAGACCCGCCCGACAATCGGGAGAGTTTCACCACTGTTCCCGGCGGATATTCACACGCGAACGAATTGGTGGAGCATATACGGGGTTTTGAAAGCGAAAACCGCAACGGGCGTTTCGGCGTGGCGGTGGCGGGATATCCGGAAAAACACATTGAAGCCCCGTCGTTTGAGGAAGACATAGAAAACCTTGCGAAGAAAATTCGCGCCGGCGCGGACACGATAATCACGCAACTGTTTTATGACAACCGGTTCTATTTTGACTATGTAAAAAAAGTCCGGAGCGCCGGAATTGAAAATCCCATAATACCGGGGCTCATGCCAATTCTCTCAACGCGGCAGGTTGTGAAAATAACATCAATGTGCGGAACCACAATTCCCCGGTCGATAATGAAACGCCTTGAAGAGTGCGAAAGAAAAAACGGCGACATGGAACGGGTCGCGGCAGACATCTGCGCTGAGCAAGCGGAAAACCTGCTGAGCGAAGGCGTGCCGGGAATACATTTTTATGTTCTGAACAGGGCTTCGTATGTCAAATCCGTGCTGAAACGGCTCGGTTTGTGAGCGCGAGTCAGGGCGCGAGCCGTTCCATGACCCAGCCCGATTCGTTTTTGCCATATCTTATTCTGTCGTGCAGGCGGTTTGCCCTGCCCTGCCAGAATTCAAAAACCGAAGGAACCACCCGGTATCCTTTCCAGAACGGCGGGCGCGGGATTGTTTCGGAATTGTCAAATTCCGCCTCGCGGTGCGCGAACTCTTTATCAAGTTCGTCCCTGCCGCTTATTACCCGCCCTTGAACCGAAGCCCACGCCCCTATGCGGCTCTCACGGGGTCTTTGCGCGAAATAGTCATCCGCTTCGGAGTCTTCCACAGCCTCAATTTCACCCTCAATTCTTACCTGCCTCTCAAGAATGTTCCAGAAAAAACAGATTGCCGCGCGCGGATTGGAATCCATTTCCGAAGCCTTTCTGCTGAACGAATTTGTGTAGAAAACAAAGCTGTTTTCATCGAAATTTTTCAGGAGCAGCACCCTTGACGAAGGCACGCCATCTTTGGATGCGGTCGAAAGTGTGAACGCGTTCGGCAAATCAATGCCGGAGTCGCAGGCATCTTTATACCAGACGAAAAACTGCTTAAACGGGTCACGGTCAATATCGGACTCATCAAGGCCCATAAGCAAATACTGCCTGTCGTTTTTCTTCACAACCCTGTTCCCTTGAGTTCGGCGCGGAGAAACGCCTCCAAATTTCCGTCTTCAAACCGGAATCCGGCGCTTATGAGTTTTTCGGGAACAACCCGCACACTACTCATAATAACCTCCTCTCCCATCTCTCCGAAAACAAATTTTATAATCCGCGCGCTCAATGACAAAAAAACCGGACGCCCTAAAACCCGCGCGAGACAGCGGGTAAAATCGGCGTTTGGCATCGGCACGGGCGACACTATGTTCACCGGTCCCGAAACGGAATCGTTTGCGAGAATGAACTCCATGGCCCTGACGGCGTCCCGTTTTGATATCCAACTCATATAGCCGCTTCCGTCCCCTATACGGGTCCCGAGACCCAGCAGAAACGGAATTCTCATCATTTTCAGAGCGGCGCCATCGCGCGCGAGTACCATTCCAAACCGCAAGTTCACAACCCTTGTCGCGGAACCGGCGGCTTTTGCCGCGTTTTCCCATTTTTCCGCGACCCGCGCGAGAAAGCCTTCTCCGGCACCGCTACGCTCGGAAAGAATTTCATCATCCCTGTCCCCGTAAAAACCGGTTGCGGACGCGCAAAGAAAAACCTTCGGCGGATTTTCAAGCCCCGCCAGCGCGGAAGCAAGAAACTCCGTGCCCGCCACTCTGCTACACTCAATTTCGGCTTTTGCAGAATCGGTCCATCTGCGCATTATGTTCCGTCCGGCAAGGTGAATGACGGCGTCCGCTCCTTCAAAATCGCGCGGGTTGAACTCGCGCCCGACCGGATCACACAGAACCGCCCTCTCTTGCGGGCGCGCTCTGCGGCGATCTCTGACGATGCGTATGACCTCATGCCCCCCGGTTTTGAGGGAAGAGACGAGGCTTTTTCCGATAAAACCGCCCGAACCGGATACTAAAACCTTCACAGTTTTCGCAATAGTCTTTAATAAAACGCAAAAAAGCAATCGGCGGGACACGCGCGCGCGCTTTTAACCGCCGAAAGTTTCAATAATTCTTTTCTGATACATCTCAACCTGTTCGGGCTCAAGATAGTAATGGGGGGCGCTCAAAATCGGCAAATCCAGATAGTCCGAACAGCCGTCAAGTTTCTTTCTACACTCATCGGCCGTTCCAACAATGGCAAAAGTGTCAAGCATGTCATCGGTCACATTTTCAATCATCGCATGCACATCGCCTTTGAAATAGGCATCGCGGATCTTTTCCGCCTGCCCGATAAAACCGTGAAGCGTAAACGGCTTCCAATAAGTCTTCACGGTGGCGTAAAAAGCAACCGTGGCTTTGGCGGCTCTGCGCGCTTCTTCCAGATCATTTTTTCCGCAAACCGCACAGATAAAAATTGAAGAAACGCAAAAATCCGAACGCTCGCGCCCGGCGGACTCAAGCCCTTCACGCAAAACGGGAGCAACGGTTTCCTCAATATATTTTTTTGAACAGACTATGTGCCCCATGTAACCGTCCGCGCACAAAGCGGCCGCACGTGCCATTCCGCTACCGACCGCCGCAAGAAAAATCGGCACATCGGTGCGCACGGGCTTGAAGGGCCTCTTAAACCCTTTGATGTTGATGTCGTAATATTCGCCGCCGTAAGTAACATCGTTGCCGGTATGCGAACCCAAAATAACGCGCCGGACGATGTCAACACACTCTTTTATTCTTGTAACCGGTTTGCCATGCGGTTGGCCGTGCCACATTTCGTTTGTGCGCCTGGCTCCGGAACCGAGTCCGAGAATCAGCCTTCCGTCCGAAGCCTCGTCTATGTCCATCGCGCTTGTCGCCGTAATCAGCGGGCTTCTGACAAAAGCAAGCGCAACCGAGCTGCCAAGTTTAATTTTGGAGGTATGCTGAGCGATTGCGGCAAGCTGCTGGAAAGCGGTTCTGTAAAGCTCAGTCGCCCAGACGGAATGAAATCCCGCGCTTTCGGCGTATTTAGAAATTTCCACTATCTTTTTGAGAGAGTGCGAGTCAACTATCAGTCCGAAAGGAGTTTTCTTCATTTTGGAAGAAACTACCCCTCTTTTTCATCGCCATTTTTTCCGGTTTCGGCATCGGGTGGTTGTTCGCCCTGCGCAGGCGGATTCTCTTCAGAGGGTTCGGCCGCCGCTTCGGGCTGTTTCTCCTCATTCCGAGGCTGTTCACTCTGAGGTTGCGCGGCTTCGGGTTTTTCCTTTTTCTCTTTCTCCGTTTCCTTTACGGCCCCTTCCGCTTCGGCGGATTCAGAGGACTTCTCCTCCTCTTTTTTCGGAGGCGGCGGAGATGGCAGGCTTGATTTGCGAGGCGTTTTCGTGCGGGTGGACGGCTGGTATTCCTCGGTTACAAGCTCTATCTGCGAAATTGGCGTCTGGTCTCCTTTTCTGTAATTCAGACTGATAATTCTTGAGTAACCGCCGGGACGCTGTTTGTATCTTTCCGCAATCTCGGTGAACACCTTACGCGCGACTTCTTTGTCTGTTATGTAGCCAAAAATCCGTCTTTTGTAAGAAAGCCCTCCGTTTGGAGTTTCTTTTTCCGCACCGTTCTTGGCAAGCGTGATGATTTTATCGGCGACCCGCTTCAACTCTTTCGCTTTGGCGTCCGTTGTGCGGATTTTTTCGTGTCTGAAAAGTTCAGTCGCCAGATTGCGCAACATCGCCTTTCTGTGCTTGGTCGTAACGCCAAGTTTTCTTCCTAACCTTCTGTTTCTCATTACACAAATTTCCCAAAGCGCAAAAACCCTGTTACTTGGCGCGGCTTTCTTTTACCTTTTCGTAAATCTCCCGATTGATTTTCATGTCAAGAGTGAGCGGCGGCGAAAGATCTTTGAGTTTGTTGCACACATCATCAAGCGAGCTTTTGCCGAAACTCGGAAGATTCAGCAGTTCTCTCTCACTCTTTTGAACCAAATCCCCTACATACTCTATGCCCGCACTGGTCATGCAATTCAGCGATCTGACAGAAAAATCCACTTCATCAAGCGGCGTGAACAAAACATCTTCATCACCTTTAATTACGAGAGTCTCCTCGTCGCTCTCTTCCTGGTCCAATTCCTGTTCGTTGAAATTGATAAATCTGCCGAGCTGATGAGTGATTATCTTTGCTGCGTAGGCAAGCGCGTTTTCAGGAAGCACTGAGCCCTTTGTCCATATCTCAATTTCAAGGTTTTCGTAGTCGGTTTTTCTGCCAACACGAGCGTTTTTGATTGTGTAATTCACCTTGGTGACCGGAGAGAAAAAAGCGTCAATGGGGAGATACTCTTCTCCCATCGAGCGTGCGTTCTCCCTTTCCTCCACGGGCTGATAGCCTCTGCCGGTTTCAACCATCAGGCTCATCTCAAGTTTTGTTTTGTCTGAAACGGTCGCTATGAAATGATCGCCGTTGAGAATTTCAGCTTTGTTCGTTGATTTGATGTCCGAAGCCGTAACCTCTCCGGGACCCTGAAAAACCATCTCTACAATTTGCGACTCGGCGGCTGTCGTATTGAAATTTACGCCTTTGAGGTTGATAAGAACTTCCACAACGTCCTCAACAACTCCGGGGATAGAGGAAAACTCGTGAAGAACTCCCTCTATTTTGACCGCCGTGATGGCGGGGCCTTGCAACGAAGAAAGAAGAACGCGCCTGAGCGCGTTACCTATCGTAACACCGTAACCCCTTTCAAGCGGCTCGAAACTGAACTTTCCATAGAAAGGCGTCGCGGTCTTCTCATCTCTGTTGACCTTCTTCGGTACTACAAGCGTTGTCCAATTATTCTGAAAATCTTTCAATATTTCCGTCCTCCACTAAAAAAGCAAAATGCTCCAATATCACCAAAATCATACTCTTGAGTAAAACTCAACAATCAAATTCTCACTGACCGGAATCTGCATGTCCTCCCTTTCGGGCGTCTTGTTCATGATTCCCTTGTACTTTTCCCTGTCAAGACTCAGCCAACCGGGAGTTCCTTTTTTCTCCGACAGCCCCAGCGACTTGTTGATGCTCGGCATCTTTCTGCTCTGCTCCCTCACTTCAACAACACTTGAAGGACTTACTCTGTAAGACGCCACATCCACACGCTTGCCGTCAACACTAATGTGCCCGAGGTTCACAAGTTGGCGCGCCTGATTGCGGGACGCGGCAAAGCCGAGCCGGAATACGACATTGTCAAGCCGTGTTTCAATAATTGAGAGAAGCAACGACCCCGTAACGCCTTTTGTTCTTGCCGCCTCTCTGAAATAAATTTTGAACTGACGCTCGGTCATTCCGTAAATCCTTTTGGCTTTCTGTTTTTCCCTGAGCCTCAATCCGTATTCGGTAATTCTTCTGCGTATTCTCTTACCCTGCAAACCGGGAGGATACGGCTTTCTCTCTATGGCGCACTTGCTTGTCAAACACCTCTCGCCTTTGAGAAACAGCTGTTCCCCTTCTCTTCTGCACAGTTTGCACACGGGTCCCGTATATCTTGCCATCTACAACTCTCCCCTTAAACCCTTCTCTTCCCCGGAGGCCTGCATCCGTTGTGAGGAATGGGTGTAACGTCTCTGATTGACGCGACCCGTAAACCCGCCGCCTGAATTGACCTTATTGCCGATTCCCTTCCGGGTCCGGGCCCCTTAACATAAACGCGCACGGATTTCATTCCGGAACCCAGAGCCCTTTTTGCCGCATCTTCAGCGGCAACCTGAGCCGCGAACGGGGTTCCTTTTCTTGTGCCTTTGAACCCTCTTGTTCCCCCGCTTGACCACGCAATCACATCTCCCTGAGGATCTGACACGGTAATAATCGTGTTGCCAAAAGTGGCGTGTATATTCACCACGCCCTCTTCAACAGACCTTTTTACCTTTTTCTTTGTTCCTTTTTTCGCCACTATGGTCTATCCTCTGCTATTTTTTGCTAACCTTGTTTTTCTTCGCTATCGCGGTGCCTCTGGGCCCCTTTCTTGTTCTCGCGTTCGCCTTTGTTTTCTGCCCGCGCACCGGAAGCCCCATGCGATGCCTTATTCCCCTGTAACATCCAATCTCCACCAGACGCTTGATGTTCATCTGCACATCTTTGCGCAAATCACCCTCAACAACGCATTTCCCCTCAATGAAATTCCTGATATCCGCCAACTCTTTGTCGTTCAGGTCTTTCGCCCGCTTCACCGGATCGATTTTCAAAGAAGCAACTATGTCTCCGGCCGTGGCGTTGCCTATCCCGTATATGTAGGTCAAAGCAAACTGAACCCTCTTTTCCGAAGGAATGTCTATTCCCGCTATTCTTGGCATATCTTTACCCCTGTCTCTGCTTACAGCGTTTGTTAACGCAGATAACTCTCACCACTCCTCTGCGCTTGATAATCCTGCACTTGTTGCAGATTTTTTTTACCGATGACCTTACCTTCAATTTACCCTTTCCGTTCTCATTCTGTATGTAATCCTGCCACGCGACAAATCATACGGGGAAATTTCAATCTTCACCTTGTCGCCCGGAACAATTCTCACAAACCTTGACCTGGCTCTTCTCATCTTACCTGAAACATATGCTAAAACCTTTTTACCGTTACCCATCTCCACTCTGAACATAGCGTTAGGCAGCGCCTCAACAACTGTTCCCTCCAATTCAACTGCGTCTCCTTTTGACATTAAAATATTTGTCCTCAGCCGCTCTTAATTAAAACTCGTGAGCACTTCCGGACCATTTTCCGTTATGGCAACAGTGTGCTCAAAATGAGCGGACATTCTACCATCACTTGTAACAACAGTCCAATTATCAGGCAAAGTTTTTATGTCCGCATCCCCTTCGTTAACCATTGGTTCTATCGCCAAAGCCATGCCGGGACGCAGTATTGGACCCACTCCCGCCCCTCCGGGGGGGATAAAATTCGGCACTTGCGGCTCTTCGTGAAGATTCTCACCTATGCCGTGCCCCACAAACGCCCTTACTACCGAAAAACCTCTGCTTTCGGCGTGTTTCTGTATGGTTTCGGATATATCGTAGAGCCGTTTTGAGGGGAACGCCTTTTCTATGCCCCTGTCAAGAGACTCTTTGGCGGTTTTAAGAAGCTTCTCCGTCCGGGGCATCATTCTGCCGATTGGAACCGTTATGGCGGAATCGCCGTAAAAACCGCCCACAAATGCGCCAAAGTCTATTCCCACAATGTCGCCTTCCTTAAATATTCTGTCTTTTGAAGGTATGCCGTGAACAACTTCGTCGTTTACCGAGGCGCAAATTGAACACGGAAAATTCATATACCCTTTGAAAGCAGGTTTGGCAGAGCGTTTCCCGGCAATCTCCTCGGCGATGCGGTTGAGTTCCCATGTGGAAACGCCCTCGCGCGCGGTTTCGCTGAGTTTTTCAAGAACCTCGGACACAACCGAAGCCGCGGCCTTCATTCCGTCAAATTTCCGTTTTATTTCGCTCGCGGTCATGCGTTACAGCCCCGAAACCACCGAATTGATTCTTTCCCTGACATCGTCAACGGCTCCCGTTCCCTCTATGTCATGAAAAACCCCTTTTGACCTGTAATAGTCGGCAAGCGGAAGGGTCTGCCGGCGATAAACGTCAAGGCGGTTCCGCACAACGCTTTCGTTGTCATCTTCGCGCCCCTCCAGTTCCGCCCTCTTCAGAAGCCTTTTAACAACTTCGTCCTCGTCCACTTTGAGATACAAAACCGCTTCAATAGCCAAATTTTGGCTCTCAAGCATATCGTCAAGCGAGCGCGCCTGCTCAATCGTTCTCGGAAAGCCGTCAAACAGAAATCCGGCTCCGTTCAAACCGCTTATTTTCTCCCTGGTAATCTCTATGACAACTTCGTCCGGCACCAATTCGCCCTTGTCCATGTAGCTTTTCGCCATCACTCCCGTCTCAGTCCGCCTCTTCACAGCGTCTCTGAGCAAATCACCCGTGGATATGTGCTCCGCATCGTAGGCGCTCGTGATGAAACTGGCTTGCGTCCCTTTTCCCGCTCCGGGCGGTCCGAATATTATCAAATTCATCATTCCACCCGGGTTTTCAAAAACGTTTTTTGCGGCGGCCGCCCTGCCCCCGTGGACGGCGCCCGCCGCCCGCAGTCGCGAATGAATCATAATTGCGAGTTATCACAAAAGACTGAACGCGCTGCATAAAATCAAGCGTTACGCCTATTATAATCAGAAGCGATGTGCCGCCGAAATAAAACGGCAGGTTGAAAGGATCTCTCTGGAGAAAACTCGGCAACACACAAACGGCTACAAGATAGATTGAGCCGACAAGGGTTATTTTGTTCAGAATTGAGCCGATATATTCCGAAGTTTTCACCCCGGGCCTTATCCCCGGCACATTCGCCCCACTGTTTTTAATGTTATCCGAAAGGTCATTCGGGTCATACACAATTCCCGTGTAGAAAAATGAAAAGAAAACAATAAGAATCGCAAAGACAATGTTGTAAACAAAGGGGTTTTGTATCACTTCCTCCGAAATTGTTCTCATAAAAGGCGTATCCGTAATGGCAACGATGGTCGCCGGAAATATAAGCAGTGAAGACGCAAATATGGGCGGAATAACCCCCGAAGGATTGATTTTAAGAGGAAGGTGCGTTGTGCCGCCTTCCATCATCTTTCTTCCCATAACCTTTCTGGGATGCTGAATGGGAATCTTCCTTGAAGCGGTTTCAACAAAAACAATTATTCCCATCACAAGAACCAGAAAAATAAATATTAAAAGCATGCCGAGCACGGTTATGTCTCCCACACGCACAAGCCGCAGCATGTTCCACAGTGCGCCCGGAGTCCCGGCAAGAATTGACATTGTGATTATCAGAGAAACGCCGTTTCCTATACCCTTTTCAGATATCTGCTCTCCGAGCCACATAACAAGCATTGAGCCGGAGGTGAGCGTTAAAATGGTGCTCAGGCGAAAGCCGAGCCCCGGCGCCTCGGTGGCTCCGGTTTCAAGAGCGAGAGTAAGAACGGTTGCCTGAATAATTGCTATCGGCACCGTGCCGTAGCGTGAATACTGGTTGATTTTTCTCCTTCCCTCCTGCCCCTCTTCTTTCTGAAGGGTTTCAAGATAGGGAATCGCCTTGACCATAAGCGACATAAGAATTGAAGCCGTAATGTAGGGGATTACCCCGAGGGCAAAAATCGACGCCTGTTCAAGTGCGCCACCCGAAAACACATTGAAAAGGTCAAACGCCGTTCCGCTTGTTCTTTCAAAAAGCCGGGTAATCTGCGCCGAAGATATGCCCGGAACCGGAATAAAAACTCCGAGCCTGTAAACAATGAGAATAAACAGCGTAATAAGCAGTCTTCTGTTCAGTTCCGAAATGCGGGGAATTCCAGAAGCAGACGCGCTCATACAATCTCTACCTTGCCACCGGAACGCTCTATTTTTTCCATCGAAGAGCCGCTTGCGGCGTCAACCTTGAGAGTCAGTTTCTTTTCAATGTTTCCATTCCCGAGAAGTTTGACGGGACGCTTTCCGCTTACAAGGCGTTTTTGAACAAGCGCCTCGGCGTCCACTGTGGCGCCGTCTTCAAAACGCTCAAGCTCACTCACATTGACGGTGTCGTAGGAGACTTTGAATCTGTTCTTGAAACCTCTTTTCGGAATCCTCATTTTCAGGGGGGTTTGCCCACCCTCAAACCAGCGCGACACGCCTTTTCCGGCGCGCGACCCCTGGCCATTCTGCCCGCGTCCGGCGGTTTTTCCTTTTGAACCGGCTCCCCTTCCAACTCTCTGGCGGGATTTGGCTGAACCGGCGGGTTTTGGCAATCTGTCAAGCATCTCAGTTTAAACCTCTAAAACTTATAATACGAAGGAAGGTCAAGATCGGAAACTTTCTTTTCGCGCTCAAGCGCAACCTGCTCCGGAAGCATGAGTTGGGAAAGAGCTTTTATGGTCGCCGCCACAACGTTAATGGGATTTCTTGAGCCCACAACCTTGGAAAGAATGTCGCTGATACCCGCGAGGTCCGCGACCGCGCGAACAGGACCTCCGGAAATAACTCCCGTTCCGGGAGCCGCCGGTAGAAGCACAACGCGGCTTGATGAACTTTCACACGAAACCTCGTGCGGTATGGTTGAGCCGTGCAGGGAAACTTTTATAAGGTTTTTGCGCGCCTTGTCCGTTCCTTTCTTAATCGCGTTCGGGACTTCTTTTGACTTGCCCAGCCCGTAACCCACTATACCGTTGCCGTTGCCGACAACCGTCATCGCGGTGAAATGGAAACGTTTTCCGCCCTTTGTGACTTTGGCTACACGCCTAATGTCAACAACTTTCTCTTCCAGTTCAAGCCCCGCAGGGTCAACAAAACCGGAACTCTTAATACCGTTATTAGAACTCAAGACCTTTCTCCCTTAAACCTGCGGCGAGCGACTTCACTCTTCCGTGAAACGGATATCCGCCCCTGTCAAAGACGACTTTTTTTACTCCGCCCGCGACTGAAACCTCTCCGAGATATTCGCCGACCGCTTTTGCTTGTTCCACTTTTGAATCTTTTTCACCAATGTTTTTTCTGACTTCGGGCGTAAGCGAAGATGCGGCAAACATAGTCCTTCCAACAACATCGTCAACTATCTGGGCGTAGATGTATCTGGCGGATTTAAAAACGCACAGTCTCGGAATGTCGGTTGTGCCGGACACTTTCTTCCTTATCCTTTTGTGCCTTCTGTTTCTCAGAGTTTTTCTGTCCCTAATCATTTCTTCACACCTGATTTTCCGGGTTTCAATCTTATAACTTCGTTGGCAAATCTCACACCTTTTCCTTTATAAGCGTCCGGCTTGCGCAACTTTCTTATTTTCGCCGCCGCCTCACCAACAACCTGTTTGTCAATTCCCTCAAGGGTCAGCCGCGTTCCCCGTCCTTCCACTTTCGCCGTTACCCCTTGAGGTAGCGAAAAAGTGATGGGGTGGGAATAACCAAGTGACATCTTGAGTGAGTCATTGCCCGCCATCTCGGCTTTATATCCCGTGCCGACTATCTCAAGTATTCTCGTAAATCCTTCGGAAACGCCTTGGACCGAATTCGCTATGAGCATTCTGACGAGACCATGGTGGGATTTCATTTTCTTTGTTTCGTCCATTTTCACATTTACAAACCCGTCCGCGATTTCAACACTCAGACCTTCAGGAACCCTGACCGGCAACTCGCCTTTGGGACCCTTTATGCTGAGCAGACCGCCGGACTGGCTGATGTCAACCTTTTCCGGCAACGGCACTGGTTTTCTTCCTATTCTTGACATATTAAACTCACACCACGGTGCAGATAACCTCTCCGCCTATGCCCATGTCTCTGGCGTTGCGACCCGTCATTATACCCTTTGAAGTTGAAAGTATCGCGGTACCCATGCCCGTAACAACACGGGGAATTCTGTCTTTTCCTATGTAAATCCTTCCGCTGGGTTTGCTCACTCTTTTGAAGTTTTTTATTCCCGGAGCGCCCTGCGCGGAGTATTTAAGTTTGATCACAATTTCTTTCCTCACACCTTCGCCCGAGATGTTCAAATCGGCGATATACCCTTCTTCCTTCAACACTCTTCCTATCTCAACCTTGATGCCGGAGTGCGGAACCAAGACCTCGGCGCGCCGCACCATAAGAGCGTTTTTTATTCTTGCAAGCATGTCCGCTATGGGGTCCGTCATTTTTACCTTCCCGCAAGTTAAAAACTTGCTTTTCTCACTCCTACGATTTCACCCCGGCTCGCAAGTTCCCTGAAGCACAGACGGCACATGCCGAACTGTCTTATGAAAGCCCTCGGCCTCCCGCACAAAGAACAACGGTTGACCTTACGAACCTTGTATTTCGGTTTCCTCAGAGATTTTTCCCAAAGCGCTTTTCTTGCCATTATTCCATCTCCCTGGCAAAGGGTATGCCCATTTCTTCAAGAAGCACTTTTGCTTCTTCGTTGCTGTTTGAAGTCGTTACGAAGGTTATATTGAGCCCCTTCACCTTTGAAACTTTGCTGTAATCAATTTCGGGGAAGATGATGTGCTCCCTTATGCCCAGCGTGTAGTTACCTCCGCCGTCAAAGGAGGTCAAACTTACCCCTCTGAAATCCCTTACTCTCGGCAGCGCGAGGTTCACAAAACGGTCAAAAAACTCATACATCATTTTCCCTCTGAGTGTAACCGCACAACCAATCGGCAAACCTTCGCGGAGTTTGAAGCCCGCTATGGATTTCTTAGACTTTGTAATCACCGGCTGTTGACCGGCAATAAGGGCAAGTTCCTGCACGGCTTCATCAACCACGTTCTTGTTGCGCCCCGCCTCACTCAAGCGGCCGAGACCCATATTCAAAACAATGCGCTCAAGGCGCGGAACCATCATTGAGTTTGAGTAAGAATTCCTTTCCATCATCCGGGGAATTACCTGCTCATTGAAAATCTTCTTCATTCTCGGCTGTGGAGAGCTCATCATATCTGTTTTCCCGTTTTGCGGTTCACGCGGATTTTTTTGCCTTTGTCATCGGTCTTATAACCCGTTTTGACCGGAGACGATTCTTTGGAGTCATAAAGCATCAGGTTTGATATGTGGAGGCTGGCCTCTTTGTCAATAATCCCGCCTGACGGGTTTTTCTGGTTTGGGCGCACATTGCGTTTCACCATGTTGAGTTTCTCCACAATGGCCCTGCTCCTGTCAACAAGTATCTTTGACACAGTGCCCTGCTTGCCTTTCTCTTTTCCGGCAAGCACGATGACTTCATCGCCTTTTTTAATGTGAAATTTCACCGCATTCACTGTTAAACGACCTCCGGAGCGAGCGAAATTATCTTCATAAAGCCCTTGAATCTCAACTCTCTGGCGATGGGTCCGAAAACCCTGGTTCCTATGGGCCCGCCGTCTTTGTCAATAATCACTGCGGCGTTGTTATCAAAACGGACATAGGTGCCGTCCGGTCTTCTACTTTCTTTCTTGACGCGCACAACAACCGCCTTGCAGATCTCGCCCTTGGAAACTTTCGAATTCGGCATCGCCTCTTTCACGGACACGACTATTTCATCTCCGAGGCGCGCGTATCTTCTTCTGGAACCCTTGAGAACTTTTATGCAGTAAAGTTTCTTCGCGCCGGTGTTGTCCGCCGATTCAAGGTATGAACTTGACTGAATCATTGCCCGGCACTGTCCTCTGCGCCAACCGGATGCGATTTTTCAACTATCTTTCCAACCCGCCATCTCTTGGTCTTACTGATGGGTTTGGACTCGTATATCAAGGCCTTGTCGCCGACTTTGCACTGGTTTTTGCCATCGTGAACAACGTAGCGCACCCTCTTTTTGATTGACCTGTTGTAAACAAGGTGCTTTTTGATGGTTACCACGTCCACAACAGCGGTTTTGTCGCCATTTGTCCGCACAACGGTTCCCGTAAGCGAAGTGAGACGCCCTCTTTTTTTATCTTTTTCAGCCATTTTCTTCCTTCACGCTCTCCTGTTTGCCCTTTCTCTCAATCTCAGATCTGATCGTTTTCACCCTTGCTATGTCCCTTCTTAGCAGTTTAATTTGCGCGAAAGCGTTGTTCCGCTTCGTCACAACCTGCATGCGGAGATTGAAAAGAGAAGATATCAGCTCACGCTCTTTTTTATCGAGTTCGCTGACTGTTAGCTCTCTGATTTTACCGGGTTTTTCAGCCATTATACAACCTCTTCGCTTCGCTCAACCGTGCGCGTTTTTACCGGAAGTTTGTGAGACGCCAATCTGAACGCCTCCTTCGCAAGCGCAACGGGAACACCGCTGAGTTCATAAAGCATCTGCCCGCGCCGAATTGGAGCCACGTATTCGGAAACATCGCCCTTTCCTTTTCCCATTCTTGTTTCGGCGGGCTTTTTGGTCAGCGGCTTGTCGGGGAAAATCCGTATCCACAACTTCGCACCCCTTTTGACATAACGTGTTATAGCGATTCTGGCGGCCTCTATCTGTCGCGAAGTAAGGCGCCCGTTCTCAAGAGTCTGAAGCCCGAATTGACCGAAGTCTATGTCGGTTCCCCTGGTCGCCGCTCCGCGTATGCGCCCTTTGCGCATCTTGCGGTATTTTGTTTTTTTAGGCTGTAACATCTTCGTTGCTCTGTCCGGAAGAGGATTTCTTCTCTATGATGTCCCCTTTGAAAATCCAGGTTTTTATTCCGATAATTCCATATTTGGTTTTCGCCTTGGCAAAACCGTAGTCAATGTCGGCTCTGAGTTTTGCGAGCGGAACGCTGCCTTCCTTATACCACTCTCTTCTCGCTATCTCCGCGCCTGCAAGTCGCCCCGAAACCATGATTTTTATTCCAAGTGCGCCCGTCCTCATCGCCGACGAAATCGCCTGCTTCATCGCCCTTTTGTAAGCGACCCTGCGCTCTATCTGCAAAGCAACGTTTTCCGCGACCATTTGAGCGTCCATCTCCGACCTGCGCACCTCTTTGATGTCCACAACCATTTCCTTGCCGGTGCGCTCCTGCAACTCCCTTCTAATCCTCTCTATTTCCTGCCCGCTGCGCCCTATGATAATTCCGGGCCTGAGGGCGTGTATGACGACCTTGACCTTTTTCTGAACAACACGCTCTATCTCAATTCTGGAAATGCCCGCCTGGTAGAAGTCCTTTTTCAGAAACCTTCTTATCCTGATGTCCTCGTTGAGCATGTCAGTGAAGGATCCCTTCTCCGCATACCACTTGGAGTCCCAGGTCTTTGTTATGCCTATTCTTAAACCTATGGGGTTTACTTTTTGTCCCATGCTACATTCCCTTCCTTTCAAGCACTATTGTTACGTGGCTTGTTTTTCTTTTTCTCTGAAACGCACGCCCCATGGCTCTGGCTTTGAACCTTTTAAGAACGGGACCCTCGTCCGCAAAAGTCTCTTTGATGTATAACTCTTCGGGCTCTGAATACCCTTTCTCGGATGCGTTGGCGACCGCGGATTTGAGCAGGTCGGCAAGAATGGGAGCCGCTCTCTTGCGCGTGAGGTGCAACACCGAAAACGCCTCTTCCACATTCTTGCCCCTTATAAGGGAAAGAATAAGGCGAACCTTATCGGGCGACATTCTGTAGTATTTAAGAACGGATCTTGAAACCATTTGAAAAACTCTCCGCTATTTGCCCACCTTTGATTTTTTGTCGCCGCCGGAGTGGCTGTTGAAATTCCTTGTCGGCGAAAATTCACCGAGTTTGTGCCCTATCATGTGCTCATTAACAGAAACGGGAATAAACCTTTTCCCATTGTGAACGGCGATTGTAAGCCCTATCATGTCGGGTATTACCATTGATGACCGCGACCATGTTTTGATGAAAACATCGTCTTGCGTCTGATTCTTCGCCGCCATAACTTTTTTGAGAAGTTTCTCGTGAATATAGGGCTGTTTTTGTGATTTCTGTGCCATTGTTTTAATCCATTCCGTATCCGACCCTTCTGGGCTTGACGATATATTTGTCCGTCCGCTTGTTTTTCCGCGTTTTGTATCCGATTGTTATCCAGCCCCACGGAGAAACAGGATGCGGATTTCCCTTCGTGGCTTTCCCCTCTCCCCCGCCGTGCGGGTGGTCAACGGGGTTCATCGCCACGCCTCTGACTGTCGGTCTGCGGCGTCTGTGCCGGTTTCTTCCGGCTTTCCCTATCGACACAAGCTCATGCTCGGAGTTGCCCACTTTTCCAACTGTTGCCATGCATTCAAGGTTAATCATTCTTATCTCGCCGGACGGGAGTTTCAAAAGTGCGCGGTTTCCCTCTTTCGCGGTAATCTGAACGGAACTCCCCGCCGAGCGGGCGATTTTTCCGCCACCGCCGGGGCGAATCTCAACGTTGTGAACAAAAACGCCGGTCGGAATGTCTTTGAGTTTCAACGAATTACCGACCGAAACCTCAGGCTCTCCACCCGAAAAAACCGTGTCTCCGACAGAAATTCCGTCGCACGCTATGATGTATTTCTTCTCTCCGTCCGCATAGTTCAAAAGTGCTATTCTCGCAGACCTGTAAGGATCGTACTCTATTGAGGCGACCTTTGCAGGAACCCCGGCTTTGCTGCGCTTGAAATCCACAACTCTGTAGCGCCTCTTATGTCCGCCGCCGCGAGTGAAGACTGAGATTCTTCCTCCGCTCCCTCTTCCCGCCTTGTTCGGAATTGAAGAAACAAGAGGCTTGTGCGGAACGGACGCGGTGACTTCGGTGAAATCTTCGCCGGTTCTGAAACGTGTGCCCGGAGATGTCGGATTAAACTTTCTTATTCCCATTATGTGCCCTCAAATATATCTATGGTTCCTTCAATAACCTTCACATACGCCTTTTTGTAGCCGGATCTTCTGCCCGAGACGCGTCCACCCTTTTTAACGGTTTTGCCGGGCATCAAGGCGGTTCTCACGCCCCCGACTTTCACCCCGAAAGCCTTCTCAACCGAATCTTTTATCTGGTGTTTTTTGGATTTTGCATCAACCGAAAAAACATACCAGCCTTTTTCGCGCAGAGAAAAACTCTTCTCCGTAATAACGGGAGACTGAATAATTTTGTGCGGACTACTCAATGAGAAAGCGCCTCCTGCACGGACTTGACCGCTTCAACGGTCATAATCAAACTCTCAAACCCCAAAGTGTCATAAACATTGACGCCTTTGTCCGCCAGCATTTTGACGCCCGGAATGTTGTTCGCAGACTTTGCGAAGTTTTCCCAGCCGCTGTTCGGAACATCAATAAAAAGCGCATTTGAAACGCCGAAAACACTCATCATTTGAGTAACCTGTTTTGTCTTAATCTCCGGCAGTGCCAAATCTTGCACGACCGTAATAGCCCCGTCGCGAAATTTTGCCGAAAGCGCCGACTTGAGCGCCTGCTTTCTGACCTTGCGGGGAACCTTGAATGACCAGTCTTTGGGCTTCGGACCGAAGGTCACTCCGCCTTTTCTCCATATGGGCGACCTTATTGAGCCGTGCCGCGCCCGCCCGGTGTGTTTCTGCTTCCACGGCTTGATGCCGCCGCCACGGACTTCTCCGCGCGTTTTTGTTGATGCGGTACCACTTCTCGCCGAAGCGCGCTGCCACTTTACAACAAACTGCATAAGGTCTTCCCTTATTGGAGACTCAAACACCTCGTCTCTCAAATCAAGGGTGTCAACCCGCTTTTTGTTCATGTCATAAACTTCAACTGTCGGCAACCTGACCGCCTCCCTTTACTGAATGCCTTATAAAAATCCCTGAACCCCGGTGACCCGGAACCGAACCTTTTACGGCAATGAGGTTTTTTTCCATATCCACAGAAACAACTTTCAGCCCCTGAGAAGTAACTCCTTCCCCGCCTGACCTTCCGGCCATTTTCATCCCTTTCCACACACGCGCGGGATAAGACGCCTGACCGATTGAGCCGGGCCTGCGATGCGCCGTGCCGCCGTGCGAAGCGGGCTGACCGGCAAATCCGTGCCTTTTCATCACGCCCGTAAAACCTTTGCCCTTTGACGAACCAATCACGTCAACCTTGTCTCCCTCTTTAAAAATTCCGGCGGTAAAGATATCTCCGGGCTTCACTTCTCCGTCATCGCAACTGACTTCAACTATCTTCTTCATCGCCGGAAGTCCCGCGGGAGAACAATGACCGGTTGCCGCCTTATTCGCGGAAAAATCCTCTTCAAATCCAATTTGAACCGAGCAATAGCCCTCGTTCTCTTTGGTCTTTTTCTGAATCACATAGCAGGGACCCACTTCAAGCACAGTAACGGGAACAAGTATTGAACCGTCCTGAAACATCTGCGTCATCGCCACTTTTTTACCTATAAGTCCGCCTATCATTGTTGTCTATCCCGTCATGTGAGCTTAATGTCATCAACATCAACGCCGGAAGCCAAATCCAGCTTCATAAGTTCGTCAACCGTCTGATGGGTCGGCTCAAGTATGTAAACGACCCTTTTGTGAGTTCTTATCTCAAAATGCTCCCTTGAGTTTTTGTTTACATGTGGAGACCTGAGAACGCAAATCCTGCGAATAAGCGTGGGCAGAGGGAAAGGCCCCGAAATTTTCGCGCCCGTCCGCTTCGCCGTGTCCGCTATCTCAAAAGCCGATTTGTCAATAAGCCGGTGATCAAACGACTTGAGTTTTATTCTTATTTTTGAAGCAAGACTCATGGCTACTCAATAATTCCGGTAACGACACCGGCACCGACAGTTTTGCCTCCTTCCCTTATGGCGAAACGCAACTGCTCTTCCATTGCCACTGGCGCTATCAACTCAACTTCCACGTTCACGCTGTCTCCCGGCATCACCATCTCAACACCATCGGGCAACTTCACGGAACCCGTAACATCCGTTGTCCGTAAATAAAACTGAGGACGATATCCAGGGAAAAACGGAGTATGCCTTCCCCCCTCCTCCTTCTTCAACACATACACCTCGGCGGAAAACTTCTTGTGCGGCGTAATACTACCCACTGCGGACAACACCTGCCCCCTCTCAACATCATCCTTGTCCACACCTCGCAGCAACACACCAACGTTGTCTCCCGCAACAGCATCATCAAGTATCTTGCGAAACATCTCAAGACTCGTTGCCACCGTCTTAACAGTCTCCTTGAATCCCACAATCTCCACCTCGTCCCCGGCGTTTATCTTCCCCTTCTCAACTCTCCCCGTAACAACCGTCCCCCTTCCCGATATCGTGAAAACATCCTCAACAGCCATAATGAACGGCTTGTCAATCTCCCTCACCGGCTCGGGAACATAACTGTCCACCGCATCCATTAACTCCTTAATCTGACCCGCGGCTCCCTCATCTCCCTCAAGAGCCTTGAGCGCGCTCACCTTCACAATCGGTATCTCTTCCCCGGGAAACTTGTACTCGGTCAGCAACTCCCGTATCTCAAGCTCAACCAGATCCAGAAGCTCAAGATCGTCCAGCATGTCAATCTTGTTCAACGCAACCACTATCGACGGAACTCCCACCTGACGGGCAAGCAGTATGTGCTCCCGCGTCTGCGGCATCGGACCGTCCGGGGCGCTCACTACCAGTATCGCACCGTCCATCTGCGCCGCTCCCGTTATCATGTTCTTTACGTAATCCGCGTGACCCGGACAGTCAACATGCGCGTAGTGGCGGCTATCGGTCTCGTACTCAACGTGCGATATGTTGATTGTTATACCCCTCTCCTTCTCCTCGGGAGACTTGTCTATGTCCCCGAACTCTACAAACTCGGCCTTCTCCAATACCTTCGTTATCGCAGCCGTAAGAGTCGTCTTGCCATGGTCAACATGACCTATCGTCCCTATATTTAAATGTGGCTTGCCTCTCTCAAACTTCTCTTTCGACATCTCTTCTTACCTCCTCAAAATGCCCTGATAAATTTATAAAAAAGCTCAATTTCCACAGCCCACGAGCGGACTTGAACCGCTGACCTCATTCTTACCAAGAATGTGCTCTACCGTCTGAGCTACGTGGGCAGGGTCGTTTCCCAGCGGGAGACGGGATTCGAACCCGCGACCCTCAGCTTGGAAGGCTGATGCTCTAGCCAACTGAGCTACTCCCGCAGATAGCCAAGGCACATGGGGAGGGTAGGATTCGAACCCACGTAGGCTTACGCCGGCAGATTTACAGTCTGCTGCTTTTGACCACTCAGCCACCTCCCCCCCTTTTTTCAAAACAACAGACATAACAAAACTTCAACCGTAGGCTCTTTGACAGCTGGCGAAGGGAATCGAACCCCCGACCTGCTGATTACAAATCAGCTGCTCTGCCAACTGAGCTACGCCAGCGGTAAAACATAATTCACGCAATACTGACCAAGGAAGCCGAGTCTATACGGAAAACAAAAAATGTCAAACAAAAGAAGCCGTTATGGAGGCTTCCGCGGCTTTTTCATCGCCCGCAAGAGTGGCAAGCCCTTCAAAGACCATAATTCTGCCACGTTTTTTCGCAAGACTGACGGAAAGTGTTAATTCCTGCCCGGGGCCCACAGGCATTCTGAAACGGCACTTTTCAAGCCCCACAAGATAGGCGTTGGAAAACCCCTGCTCTTTGATTTCGTCCGCAAAAGAAGCCCCTATGAGAACCCCTCCGGCCTGCGCAAGCGCCTCGGTAATCACAACGCCCGGAACAATGGGATTTCCGGGAAAATGTCCCCGGAAGAAAAATTCATCCGCTCCAAAAGTTTTCAAGGCGTCAATGGAAGCCCCTTTTTCAATCTTCGTCACACAGTCAAGGAAAAGAAACGGCTCTCTGTGAGGAATGAACTCTTTTATCTGCTCTTTATCAAAAACCACGGGTCAGTATTTTCTGTCGTAAAGGTCTATAATTTCCTCGGTAACGTCAATGTTGTCCATTTTGAAAAGAACTCCCGCGTTGCCGTCCGCGAGAATCATGGAGTATCTTCCGGACTTGCCGAATTCGTTAACAACTTCCTGTATCTCGGTCAAAATTTTCCTTTTCATCTCTCCCTGCTTTCTCCGCAGTTCATCTGAAAAATCTTCGCGCGCGCGCAAAAGATCTTTCTTTCTCTGCTCAATCTCCGTTGTCTTGCGACTCAGTGTTTCTTCGTTCATAACGGCGATATTTTTAGTAATATCTTTCTCCATGTTTTCGTACTGGCCGCTCTTCTCATCCAGGATTTTCTGCTTCGCTCTGAACTCTTTTTCAAATGAATCGCGAGCCCTTTTCCCCGCTTTTGAGTGAAGAATTACGCGTTGAACGTCAATGGTCGCCACGCGAAAATCAGTTTCCCCGCTCTGAGCGCCCGCCTTGTGGAAGGGAATTGCCGGAAGAATCAGCAAAACGGCGAACAACGCCAAAATTGAAAAACGCAAACAAAAAACTTTCTTAATCATTGTATATCTTCCTCCTTGGAAGTATGGGTCAGAATGAAGTACCTATTGAGAAATTAAGTTGTTTTTTCTCTTCGTCAGGAAGTCTGTCAATCGGATACCCGAATTCTATTTTAACAAAACCTAAAGGCGAACGCCACCAAAATCCGTAGCCATAATCTTTTCGCATATCTTTGTAGTTGATCGAAAACTGAAATCCTCTGTTGGAATCAAAAACATTTCCTATATCGTAAAACAGAACCCCGTACAAACCAAGAGGCTCAAAAAGCGGGATAACGTAATCGGCCTTCATGTATATCCGCTCCGTTCCGCCGAGTGCGGTGTTTCCGCCGGCCGCAATTTCCCTGTAATCAAAACCTCTAAGGTTTGCCGAGCCGCCGAGGAAAAGCCGTTCGTCAACGGCGTGAGAGTTGGAACCTCCGCGCAGAAAGACTCTGTCATAAGCGACTTTAAGTGAAAGAAATGAGCCCCGCATGACCGGAACCCAGGTATTGCTCTCAACAACCAGTTTGCTCAAATCCGTGTCTCCGCCGAAGGGGCCGGAATATTCATACAAAACCGTTGCCTTGTGTCCGCTTCTTGGAAACTGGAAGTTATCCCGGCTGTCCCAGGTGAGGTCCGCTCCAACGGCGCTGAGTATTCCGCTTGAACTCGTAATGCCCGCATTTAAAGCCGCTTGCGACGGATTTCTTATTTCAAGGTCTTCCCATCTGTAATAAGTGTTTCCCCATAGTTGTCTATATAAAGACCTTCCAACCCCGATGGTAAAGCCTGTGGCGTTTTTGTCATAGTCAACGAAATCGCGCTCCACGCGGAAAAGCGAGGCGTTGAAGCTCCAGTCTGTGTCAAGAAAATGCCTGTCGGAGTAACGGAATGTGTATGTGTCCGTGATGCTTCCGAAGTTCGCGTTCGCTTCCAAAGTTTTTCCATAACCGAAAAGGTTTGACTCTTTGATTGAGCCGAAAAAGATAAAATCCTCAACAGAGCTCACGCCTGCGCCCAGATTGAACTGAGCGGTTGAACTTTCCTTTACTCTTACCGTAATATCCAACTCGTTCGCGGCACCGGTTTGAGCAGGCTGGGTTGAGACCTCAATCTCCTCAGCGCTGAAAAATCCCGTGCGCCCCACAAACGGCCTTATCAGAGCAAGGTCGGCAGATTTATACAAATCCCCTTCAACGATGGGAATCTGCCTTCTTACAACCCTGTCAAGGGTCTTGTCATTGCCGATTACGGTGATTCTGTTTATATGAAAAATCTGTCCTTTTTCAACAGAGAAACCCACGCGGACTGACGGCTCCCCGTCAATGAGCTCATGCTTTTCCACGGACGGGCTGACGTTCACATCGGCATAACCGTTGTTTGTGTAAAATGCCGTAAGAAAATTGATGTCCGAGGTAAGTTTTGTTCTTCCGAACGGCTCGCCCTTTTTGAGTTGCAGGTTGTAAAGAAACTTGTCTTCGTTGAACTCGGGCGGTTCCTCTATTCCCTCAAAAAAGATATCCGACACAAAATATCTGTCGCCTTCTTCTATCTCAAAAACAACTTTATAGGAATTTTTCTGTTTGTCGTGTTGAAGTTGCGGCTGGGAAATCTGCGCCTCAAGATACCCCTCGTTTATGTAAGCGAACCTTATGCGCTCGGTGTCTCTCTCAACCTCATCCCTGACGAAAAGCCCCTTCTGGCCCAAGCTGTAAAAACGGCGCGGAGAACTGAAAATGTTTTTGCGCAGACTTCTGGTTTTGATGTTTTTATTTCCGGAAATTTTCACCGATGAGATGGTCTCTTTCGGGCCTTCTTTGATTCTATATAAAACGCTGATTCCACCGTCCGCTTTGGGGTCAATACTGTATGAAACGCGGGCATTGCTGTAGCCCTCTTTGGCGTAAAGGTCTGTAACCTCAAGCGTTTGCGCGTGTATGTTAGCCGTGCCCACTATTGTCCCTTTTTCGATATTCAACACCGCTTCAATTTTGTCATCATCAAGGTTTTTATTGCCCTTGAAAGACAGGTCAACAAGCACCGGATTTTCCTGAAGTTTGTATGTCAGTTTCACCCCTTGTGCCGACACTTCCTTCTCAACCTTCACATCATAAAAATTGCCGGTTGAATGAAGTTTTCTCACGTCTTCGGCTATTTCCGATTCGTTATACTCCCGGCCAACCCTCTGGGAGATCAGAATTTCCACCGAATCTTTGCCAATCCTGTTTGTGCCCTCAATCACAATTTCAGACACCGCCAACGCCTGCGCAACTGACGCGATACTTCCCGTGATAAAAAGGAAGAGAAAAACAAAAACCAGTTTTCCCGGCAGACTCGGACTACGCATCAGCGAGCCTCCCTTCGGAGATCACAACAGACCTGTCAAACATCGCCGCAAACTCGCGGCTGTGAGTGGCGATGACAAGCGCGGTGTTAAATCTGTCTCTGGCGGAAAAAATCGTGTCCGCAACCAGATCTGAAGTTTTCGGGTCAAGATTGCCGGTCGGCTCGTCCGCGAAAAGGACTTCGGGCTCCATAACAAGCGCGCGCGCTATGGCAACCCTCTGTTGCTCCCCCGCGGACAATTCATCGGGAAAACAACCGAATTTGTCTCCAAGCCCAACTTGCCCCAGAAGGTTTTTAGCCTTCTCGTACGACTCAGATTTTTTCATTCCACAAATCAAACAGGGAAAACTTGCGTTTTCAAGCGCGGTGAACCCGCCGAGTAAATTATGAGATTGAAAAACAAATCCCATTCCGCGCCGGACATCGGAACCGACCACATCCCGTTCGGCGTGAAGTTTTTCACCTTTGAAAAAAACCTCTCCGCCGCTCGGCACTTCCAGAGCTCCAAGCATATTAAGCAGGGTTGTTTTTCCGGAACCGGATTTGCCGCTGATTGAAACAGTTTCAGCCCGATTGACCGACAAATTAATACCGTCAATTGCCCTGACCACCTGGCTGTCCTGAATGTATTCTTTCTGCAGTTCTCTGGCTTCAATCAATGGATTCATCAAACTTTCAACTTTGCCGCGAGGTTTCCTGAACGGACGCAATAAGCCGGATACAAAGAGACTAAAATACACAACAACTGGCTTGACACGCCGATAACAAAGAAATACAAGGGTTCTATAATAACAGGGAATTTTGATATTCCATAAACATCGGGGTCAAACGGAATAAGTCCCGCGACAGTCGCGTTGTTTGAGAGCAGTTGGCAGATGACAAGAGCGGCGGCGGTCCCGAAAAAAGTTCCGGCAAAACCCAAAGCCGCCCCTATAATCAGAAAAATATTTCCGACCTGTTTTCGAGACGCTCCGGCGGCGCGCAGAATAGCGATGTCTCTGCTTTTTTCAATCATAATCATAAGCAAAACGCTCACGACACTGAGCGAAGCGACGAGAACCATAAACCCCAGAAAAACCGTAAGCCCGAGTTTTTCCAAACGAAGAGCGGAGAAAAGTTTACTATTGGCTTCCTGCCAGCTTTGCGCGACAAACGGGAATCCCAACGTGTCTTCAATCTCACGCGCCACATGCTCGGAGCGCATCGGGTCGGCAACCGCAACTTCAAAAGACACGGGACCCGATTTTCCGAAAAATTTAACCGCGTCCGCCAGTTTTATGTATGAAACGGTTGAATCGTAGTGGCCCATTCCGTATTTGAAAACTCCCGCCACTTCAAAGGTTTTCATTTTCGGCGTTTTTTTCAGAGCGCCTTTTTTGTCAGGAGAAGATACAAAGGTCAGGATGTCGCCCTCCTCAACACCGAGCGAGCCCGCGAGCCCGTAGCCGAGAACTATCGGGGGTGACTGCGAATAAAATTTCTCCAGAGCGGAAACCCCGCTGCGGGATTGCGAAAAAAGAGACGGGAAAGCGCTCCGGTGCCGCACGGGGTCTATGCCGGTTGAGGTCGTGCCGGAAGAGCCGCTCACGGACACAAGCAGCCCGGTTCCGTAAACAACGGGCGAAACTCCCGTTACTCCCGCGACTTTGCCAATTTTTTCCGCCGCGAGAGTATGCCCGGCGATGGAGCCGTCATAGCTTGAAACAAGAATGTGCGGAGACGCTCCGATAATGGTTTTGCTCAATTCGGTCTGAAAGCCCAACATCACCGCGAGGACAATGTTGAGAGAAAAAACCCCGATGCTTATTCCAAGAACCGAAATCAGCACCGTTGAAAATATGGCGCGGACTTTTTTTTGCAAGTGTAAAAATCTTGACGCGACAAGAAGCTCAAACATTTTCAAGGTCTCATATGCGGAAAAAACAGCACTTCCCGTATGGACGCCGAGTCCGAAAGAAGCATAATGAGGCGGTCTATGCCTATGCCGGCGCCGGCGGTGGGAGGCATACCGTGCTCAAGAGCCACCAGAAAATCCGCGTCAATTTCGTGCGATTCTTCATCTCCCTTCTTTTTCATTTCCGCCTGAACGGAAAACCTTTTTCTCTGCTCTTCGGGGTCGTTCAATTCGGAAAAAGCATTCGCGATTTCCCAGCCGTTGATATACAACTCAAATCTGTCCGCAATTTCGGGATTTGTGTCGGACGCACGGGCGAGCGGCGAAACATCAAGCGGAAAACCGAAAACAAAGGTGGGATTTTTCAGTTTTGAAGCGACTGTTTCTTCAAAAATTCCGGTCAGTGCTTTCCCCCTGATTCCGTCGTGCCCGACTCCGAGCCCGTCCGCTTCATTAAACAGAAAAGAGTCATCGGAGAAAATCTTCCCGCCGTATTTCTCCCGCAAAGAATCGTAAATACCTATTCTTTTCCACGGGCGCGAAAAATCCAACTTGCTCCCGTCAAACTCCACTTTTTCCCCTCCCGCGGCTTGCTGCGCGAAAGAAGACAGCATCTCCTCAATCAGGTCCATCATATCGCCGTAATCGGCATATGCCTTGTAAAACTCAATCATCGTAAACTCGGGATTGTGGCGTGTGGAAACGCCTTCATTTCTGAACACTCTGCCTATTTCGTAAACACTGTCCAGCCCGCCGATGACAAGCCGTTTCAGATAGAGTTCAGGCGCGACCCTCAGAAAAAGATCCATATCAAGCGCGTTGTGGTGGGTAACAAACGGACGCGCCGCCGCGCCGCCCGCGATGGGGTGAAGCACCGGAGTTTCAACCTCAAAGAACCCCCGTTCGTCAAGAAAACGCCTGATAAAGCTTATGCACTCCGAGCGCAGGCGGAAAATTTCTTTTACCGAAGGATTTACAATCAAATCCAGATAGCGTTTTCTGAACCTCGTTTCAACTTGCTGAAGCCCGTGCCATTTTTCCGGAAGCGGGCGCAACGTTTTCGTGAGCATCACAACGTTTTCAGCTCTGACCGTCAACTCGCCCGTTTTTGTTATAAAAAGAACACCCTCAACCCCGGCGAAATCTCCCGAATCCAGATACTTGCCGACAACTCCAAAGCCTTCGGCGGAAGTCTCTTTTTTGTTTGCGTAGCACTGAATTTTTGCCGAAGAATCCGCGACATCAAAAAACACAGCCCTTCCAAAACTCCGCTTTGAAACAACCCTGCCCGCGATTGAAAAACGCGCCACCACGCCAAGTTCGTCATCGGACTTCCCTTCGGCTTGCGATAAAATCTCCGCAATTGAAGAGGACGGCTTAAAGGTGTTTGAATACGGATTCAGCCCATCGCCGCGCAACTGCGAAGTTTTTTCTTTCCTCAGGGTGTATTCGTCGTTTTCGTTCCTTTCTGTTTCCGGCGGTTTTTCGCCCATTTGTCGTCTCCGGCTCTATGGAGAGCCATAAATTTTTATTTTACCTGATTGCCGCTGCGTCCGCTTTGCCCGTAATTTTCAAAGTAATCACAAACGCGAAAAAACCCGCGAGAGCCATACCCGCGAGGAGAATATACATTGTGAGGTAGTCAAATTCGTTGGCGACAATGCCCGAAATAAAAGTTCCGAGCATTCCGCCGCTTGTGAAAGATGCGTTGCACAGCGCGAACACCTTTGCCCTTGAACGGTTTCCTGACTCTTCCATGGCAAGCAGATAAAGGGACGGATAGGTAAATCCGTGCGCTATTCCGAAAAGAGCGCCCGACACGGAGACGGAAAAAGCGGTTTGGGAAAATGCCAGAACCGCAATGGACACAAACGCGAGAAACAGAAACGGCGGGCAGATACGGCGGATTCCGTAGCGGTCCGGCGCCCAACCGAGAAATATGCGGACAAACAAAACCGCCGCCGTGAAAAAGACAAAAAACAGATAAAAATCCTCAATGCCGATGGAGCGGGAAGAGAGCGAAACAAACGAAAATTGAGACATGAAAACCCAGCCCGAAACAAAAAAAGTCCCGGCAGCGAGCGCGAGGGGATGCGAAAACGGCGGCAGAAAGCGCGAGCCGTTCCCGTTTTTGCCGGCTCCGGGGGCCATTGTTGCGTCTTTGACAAAAAATGACAGCGCCACACCTGAAAAACATACTATAGAAACCACTATAAATAATGCTGTGAAACCACTGAAATCAATAATAATTTTGCCGAAATACGGCGCAACCGCATAACTGAGAATTGTGAACATTCCGTACAGCCCTATTCCCTGTACTCTTTTATTTTCAGGCGTTATTTCCATTATTAACGCGCCCGTTGCCGTGAAAAAGAGAGAAAACGCCGCGCCCTGCAACATTCTGAGCGCATAGATTCCCCAGCCGAGGTTTTGGAGAAACAGAAAACCCGTGCAGGCGAGAAAAAGAGCGAAAAACCCGAGAACGATAAACAGTTTTTTCCCGTATTTGTCTGCGAGAATACCCGACAACGGGGTGAACAAAAGCATCGTAACGCCCGAAACACCCATTATAAAACCGATGTCGGACGGGTTGCCTCCGAGCTCTTCCACTCTCAACGGAAGAAGCAGAAAAGAGTGAAAAACAAAGAAGAAAAGCGCGGCGGCAAAAGTCGGAACAACAAAATCAGAGGTCAGAAAAAATGACCGCGCACTATCCTGGGCGCTCATGGTCTTACCGTTGTAAAAACTTTATCCGCCCGCCAACAATGGTGTGCCTTACAACACCTTTCATCTTCCACCCTCCGAACGGCGAGTTTTTACTTTTTGAGCGAAAAGCGTTTGTGTCCAGAGCGAACCGCTTGTTCGGGTCAAAGATGACAACATCCGCCGGCGCTCCCATTTTAAGGGTTCCGCCGCCGGTTTTCAGTATGGATGCGGGAACGGTTGACATTTTTGCTATCATCTCATCAATTGTCAAAACGCCCTCCTCAACAAGGCGCAACGAAAGCGGAAGCGCGGTTTCAAGCCCCACGATGCCGAATGGAGCCTTGTCAAACTCAACATTTTTTTCATCCTCGGAGTGAGGGGCGTGGTCAGTCGCGATGGCGTCTATGGTTCCGTCCGCGAGCCCTTTTCTGACGGCTTTAACGTCTTTTTCCGAGCGCAGGGGCGGATTCATTTTCGCGTTCGTGTCATAGCCCTCAACCGCTTTATCCGAAAGAGTAAAATGGTGTGGTGTGGCTTCGGCGGTTACTTTGATGCCGTTTTTCTTCGCCGCCTTTATGACCGCGACCGCGCCTGCGGTTGAAACATGCGCTATGTGAAGCGGCGTGCCCGTAAGGCGGCACAGAATTATATCTCTGGCCATGCCTATCTCTTCGGATTCCGGAGGGATTCCCCTCAGCCCCATAATGTTTGAGACATACCCTTCGTTCATAACGCCGCCGTCCGAAAGGGAAAGGTCTTCGGAGTGTGAAATAACCGGTATTCCGAACGGGCGGGTATATTCCATTGCACGCCTCATAATGGCGGAATCCACAACCGGCATTCCGTCATCTGAAATTGCCACGCAACCGGATTCACTCATCTCCCCGATGTTTGCGATTATTTTCCCTTCTTCATTTCTGGTAATAGCCCCGATGGGGAAAACACGCGCCGCGCCCTCCGTTCGGGCTTTCATAAGTATGTATTCGGTAACGGTGGCGTTGTCATTGACGGGGTTCGTGTTGGGCATGCACGCGACTGCGGTAAATCCTCCGGCAACTGCGCTTTCCGTGCCGGTCTTAATGGTTTCCTTGTGCTCAAAACCGGGCTCGCGCAGATGAACATGCATATCAACAAGCCCCGGAGCCACAACCATTCCGCGCGCGTCTATCTCCTTTACACCGGAAGGTTTTTTCGCGCGGGCGGGAAGTTTTGATATTACGCCGCTTTCAATAAACAGATCACCCGTTGAGTTCTTCCCCGATGAGGGGTCAATTATCCTTCCGCCTTTGATAAGTATCTTCATGCCGGAGCCTCCGCCACTTTTCTTGAGCACAGCAAATACAGTATAGACATTCTGACCGATATGCCGTTCGCCACCTGATCCAGAACCACTGAGCCGTCCCCGTAGGCAACTTCAGATGTTATCTCGACCCCTCTGTTGAGGGGACCCGGGTGCATAACGGTCAACCCCGGAGGCGCAAGTTTGACGCGCTCTTTTGTGAGTCCGAAAAATTTGAAATATTCCCTTATGGACGGAAAGTAACGGTTGCTGTCCCTTTCCGTCTGCACTCTGAGCATTATGACAACGTCCGCGCCGGGCAGGGCATCTTCAATGGAATGGAAAATCTCAACTCCCATTTCGGCAAAATGCACGGGAATCATTGAACACGGGCCCGCGACCGCGACCTTGGCGCCGAGTTTCAAAAGCGCGTGTATGTTTGACCGTGCGACCCTGCTGTTGAGAACATCTCCGACGATTAAAACCCTGACGCCTTTTATGCGCCCCCTCGCCTGTTTAATGGTCATAAGATCAAGAAGAGCCTGGCTGGGATGCTCATTTGAACCGTCTCCGGCGTTAACAATTGATATGCCCGTCTGCTGAGCCAGAATCTGCGGCGCACCGGACATCGGGTGCCTGATTATTATCACTTCCGCTCCCATGGCTTCAAGATTTTTCACCGTGTCCAAAAGGTTTTCGCCCTTCGCAACGCTGCTCTGCGACACGGTAAAGTTCAGAACATCGGCGCTGAGCCGTTTTTCAGCGATTTCAAAAGACGCCCTGGTACGCGTGCTGGGCTCAAAAAACAAGTTGGCGATTGTGATCCCTTTCAAAACCGGAACTTTTTTGATTTTTCTCCCGGTGGCTTCTTTCATTGAAAAGGCGGTGTCCAGAATCAGATTGATTTCCGCCGCCGTGAGGTCCGCAATTCCCGTCAAATCCTTTCTTTCAAACTTTTTCATCGCTTACTTCGCCCTCTTCCGCGCCTCTTTGTTTTCACAGATAAAAACGCCGTCCTCATCCGGTTTTTTGCCGCCAATCATAACGGTCACCCTGTGCTTCTTTCCGGGATTGACCTTAACCGAGCAGTAGTCCGGCTGAATGGGAAACTCCCTGTTCCCTCTGTCCGCGATAACCGCGAGCCGTATGCGCGAGGGTCTTCCGTAATCCATTACGGACTCTATCGCCGCGCGCGCGGTTCTGCCGGTGGAAATTACGTCATCAACAATAACCACATCCATCGCGTCAACGCTGAAAGGCATCTCGTTGGCGCACGCCTGAGGCAGATTGCCCCTCCCAATGTCATCGCGGTAAAGAGTTATATCAAGAACGCCCAGAGGCGCGGGTTTGCCGGTTAGTGCGGATAAAAACCGCGCCATTTGCCGCGCGACCACCTCGCCCATAGTCTTTATACCGACAACGCAAAACCCGCCGCGCGCGGAGTCTTTCGCAATTCGCCGCGCGGTTTCCTCCACGGCACCGTTAAGCGCTTGTGAGTCCATAACAGTTTCCAGAATTTTGCCGCCGTGCCGTATCATCATTCAATCCCCGAAAAAATCCTCTCCCATCTGATTTCGGGAATGAGTGAGTTTTCAAATCTCCACGACCAGTGAATTATTACCGCTTTGCCAACAACATCTTTTTCGGCAATCGCTCCCCAGAAACGGCTGTCGCGGCTGTTGTCGCGATTGTCTCCCATAAGAAAAACATGCCCGGCGGGCACGGTGAACGGATAAATGATGTCGCCCTTGTGTGTGGAATAGCGCCCTTTTTCGTAGATAACGGTAACGTCCTTGTCTCCGAACTTCTGAATATATTTTTCCATCGGTACGGCGTCATACGGCCCCACATATGACTGCGGAATCCCCGACCGGTTAACGTAAATGTTTCTGCCCTGTATGCGGACAACATCGTTGCCCATGGCGACAACCCTTTTGATGAAATAAGTCTTTTTTGTTTTACCGGGACCCTGCGGTTTTTTGAAAACCACAATGTCGCCTCTTTTGATTTCGCCGCCTTTGAAAATGGCATTGTCCGTAAACGGAATCCGCGTTCCGTAAGCGAACTTTTTCACTATGATGTAGTCGCCGACCAGAAGAGTGGGCTCCATTGAAGATGACGGGATTTTGAAAGGCTGAACGATAAACGCCCTAACGCAAAGCGCGAGAAGAATGGCAAGAAAAATTGATTCAAGGTTCTGTCTTAAAACTGACTTGGGAGTCCCGGAGCCGTTGCCGAAAAAGCCGAACATATATAACCGCTTGAAAATTGGCTCATATTATAGACGCGGTGCGAAAACTATTCAAATGACCTGCCGCACCTTTCCACGGAAACAACCCCTTCAAGCATTGAAAGGGAATCAACAATTTCCTCAAGATGCTTTATGTTTTTCACCTTCAGAAGAAAACTGTATTTTTTGCCCTCTTTGAATCTTCCCGTCTGCTTCATCACTGTTTTGACGCCCAAATCGTCTATGGTTTTGTCAACGGAGGAAAGGACTTCATCTTTGTCCCGGCAGGTTACGGAAATCCCCGTGGTCGCCTTTCCTCTGAAATCTTTGCGCCACTCCACCTCCACATCCGTCTCGCCGGTGCCGTCTTCGCACATGCCGCAGACGGACGAATGAACAACCACACCGCTGCCGCGCGTTATATGTCCGATAATTGGCTCGCCGGGAACAGGAAGGCAGCAGATTGAAAAACGCGTCATCACTTTTTCTTTACCGACCAGAATCATCTTTCTGCTTTCGGGATCGGCAACTTTGTCAAGAATCCTCTCTATGCGCCCCATTTTTTCCGGCGCGATTTCCGAGCCGGGGTCAATAAGTTTCTGCAAATCAGTAGCCGAAACGCGCCCGAAACCGACCATTCGGAAAAAATCATCGGGGTTTGAAAAGCCAAGTTTTTTAAGCGGTTTTAAAATCTCGCCCAGCTTTATCATTGAGTTCAAATTTTTGCCCGCCGCCGCGAGACGCCTTTCGCATATCGCCCTGCCAATATCCAGAGACTTATCCCTGCGCACCGCAGACAGATGCTTTCGTATTCTGTTTTTAGCCTGTGGCGTAATCACAATGGAAAGCCACTCTTCGGACGGACTCACCTTTGTTGAAACCTTTATTTCAACAACATCTCCGGTTTTGAGAGGCGTGTCCAAAGGAACTGATTTCCTGTTAATAACCGCCTTGTCGCACTTGTTTCCGATGTTTGTATGGATGCGGTAGGCAAAATCTATCGGGGTTGAGCCGACCGGAAGCTCAATGAGTTCGGCTTTGGGCGTGTAAACGTAAATCACGCTCGACTCAAGTTCGGCTTTGAGCGAATTCAGAAATTCCGCCGGACGCGCGTCGTTGCTGTCTTCGGCAAGGTCGCCGATTCTTGAAAACTGACGCGGGATTTCAGTCGCCGCTCCGGCGACTTCATTTTTCTTGTAAATCCAGTGAGCGGCGATTCCCTTTTCCGCGAATTCGTGCATGAGCCGCGTTCGTATCTGAATCTCCATCTGGTCTCCGTCTGACGAAATCACCGTTGTGTGAATTGACTGATAGCCGTTGCTTTTCGGAAGCGCGATGTAGTCCTTCATTCTTCCGGGAACGGGATTCCACAAGCTGTGAATCTCACCGAGAACAACATAGCAGTCGCTTTTGGATTCCGTTACAACTCTGAAGGCGATGATGTCATGAAGCTCGTCCAACTCCATATTCTGCCACTTCATTTTGCCGTAAATGCTGTAAAAGTTTTTCACCCTGCCCGACACTTCGCATTTCATTCCCTCTTCGTGCAGGCGTTTTTCAAGTTTTACGGTTGTTTCCTTGATTTTGCGCGCGCGGCGTTTGCCGCCTTTTTTGAGTTTTTGCTCAATCTTGGCGTATTCACGCGGATTGAGAAACTTGAATGAAAGGTCTTCAATCTCCGAAGCGAGCCACCCTATTCCAAGCCGCCGGGCGAGCGGAGCGTATATCTCAAGTGTTTCTTTGGCGATTTTTCTTCGTCTTTCGGGAGGAAGAAACTCAAGCGTCCTCATGTTGTGAAGTCGGTCGGCGAGTTTTATTAAAACCACGCGCACATCTTTTGCGGTCGCGAGAATGAGTTTTCTGAAATTCTCCACCTGCCTCTCCTGATCACTTGAATAGGAAAGTTTGCTAACCTTTGTTGCGCCGTCCACGAGGCCGGAGATTTTATCGCCGAACATACGGTTTATGTCTTTAGGGGTCGCGAGCGTGTCTTCAACGGTGTCATGCAGAAGCCCTGTCGCGATTGTGTTTGCGTCAAGCCCCAGCTTTGCGAGAATGAGGGAAACCTCAAGCGGATGGCTCAAATACGGTTCGCCCGAAACCCTTTTTTGCCCCGCGTGAACTTTCGCGGAATACACATACGCCTTTTTTATAAGGCCGATGTCCGATTCAGAAAGCGAACCGGACGCGCCGGCTTCGTCAAGAATGTCATTAAGTCTTATCATACCGCGCTCCCTTTAAAACACATTCCCTACTACAAATAGGCGGCTTTGATGCGGTCTATTCTGTCTTTTCGTGTTCTGAATATCTCTATTGCGGTTTCAATTTCTTTCCGCGCCTCGCCAAGTTTGCTGTTCACAATCACATAGTCGTATTGATGGATGAGCGAAAGCTCATCTTTGAGGGAAACAAGCCGTTTGTTTATGCTTGTGTCGGTTTCGGTATTTCTTTTTTCAAGGCGCTCTCTGAGCACTTCAATGCTCGGCGGAACAACAAAAAACAGAACCGCTTCGGAAAATCTTTCCTTGATATTGCGCGCACCTTTGACATCCACATCAAGAACCACATCCGTTTCCCCGCCCGCCGTGTCGGACGCTTTTTTGATTTGGTTCCACGGCGTTCCGTAACGGTTGCCGTGAACCTCTTCCCATTCGGCGAAATAGCCGTCGTTTATGCGCTGGTCAAATGTGTTGTTGTCAACAAAATCGTAGTCCCGCGCATCGCCCGCGTCTTCGGGGCGGCGCGGACGCGTTGTGCAGGAAATTGAAAAATCAATCTCCGGCATAACGTCTCTCACATGTTTTACCAGAGTCGTTTTGCCGCTTGCAGACGGTCCTGAAATTACAAATATCATCGCGCGGGAATTATATCTTAAACGGCGTAAAACTTAAAAAGAGGCGATTTTGTCCGCGTCAATTTCACGCAGAGAGCGCACGATAAAATCCGCACTCAAAAGCGCTTCGGCGCGGTGCGAATTGGTAACCGCCACGCATTTCATTCCCGCCGCTTTTGCCGCCGTGACTCCGTGCGGAGAATCCTCTATGGCAACACACTCCCGCGCGGCGGCGGCCGGGGAAAGCACGCCCGATGCGTTCAAACCTCCAAGAGCGCGAATGAAAATTTCGGGGTCGGGCTTGCATTTTTCACAATCCTCCGCGCTCGCGATAAAAGAAAAACAGTCGGTAACACCGCCGCGAACGAGAACCGCCTCAATCTCCTCTCTCAAAGCGCCGGACGCTATGGCGAGAGGAAATTCCGCCGCCGTGAGCGATTTTACAAGGTCAAGAGCGCCTTCAAAAAAAGCGCATTTTTCAAGCATTGTAGAGGCGATGAGCGATTTTTTTTTCACAAAATCCGACACCTTCTCCGCACTTGCGTTTTTGCCATTTTCCCGAAGCAGTGTCGCGAAAAAGTTTTTGTCATCAAGGGCGAGATACTTTTCAAAATAATCGTCTTCCGGAATCTCAATCCCTTCGGGCGCGAGGAGTTTTCTGAAAGCATCCAGATGGACTTTTTCGGTGTCGGCGATAACGCCGTCAAAATCAAATATCACAGCCCTTGCCATTGCGCGCCTCTTGCTGTGATACTATAAAGGATATTTCAACCGAGAGGTTTTCTATGAGTTATTACAAACCCGAAGACTTAAAAAAATTCGCCGAAGTCGGAGGTTTTGCGAAAGATTTGATGGATAAATTTTTTGACTATTACAACGCCGCCACGCAAGAAGACGGCTCTCTGACCAAACGCGAAAAAGCGCTCATCGCGCTCGCCGTGGCACACTCAAAACAGTGCCCATACTGCATAGACGCCTACACGAACAGGTGCATTGAAACCGGCGCGGGTCCCGAAGAAATGACCGAAGCGGTTCATGTGGCGGCTTCAATGGATGCGGGAATTGATTTAATTCACGCCGTTCAGATGCGAAGCACGATGAAGAAAAACGGCGCTCTTTGAAGAAAAACCCCGGAAATGCGCAAAAACACGGTAGAAAAAAACTTCGGTGATTTCATCAGAGAAAGGGATATTGACCTCTCCCCGCTTTCGCTGAAAACCCTGCAAATCAACATAACAAAACTGTGCAATCAGACGTGCGTTCACTGCCATGTTGACGCTTCGCCGAAGCGAACCGAGCAGATGGATTTAAAAACCGCCAATCGCTGTCTTGAAATTCTCGCCGAAGACACGGTGGAAACGCTTGACATCACGGGCGGAGCGCCCGAACTTAATCCGCATTTTGACTATATTGTTGAGCGCGCGGCGGAAATGAAAAAACGCGTGATTGTGCGCCACAACCTAACGGTTACGATTGACGGAAATCCGGTTACGGGCGAGAGCAAAGAGTATCTGCCCGATTTTTTTGCGCGGCACGGGGTGGATGTGGCATCGTCCCTTCCGCACTACGAAGAGTATTTTACGGACAAGCAGAGAGGCAAAGGCGTGTTTGAAAAAAGCGTTAAAGCCGCACTGATGCTCAATAAGCGGGGATACGGAAAAGACAAGAGCGGGCTTATTCTTGATTTTGCCTACAATCCGCCCGGCGACTACCTTCCGGCTGACCAGAACGATCTGGAAAAAACCTTCAAAGAAAAACTGCGGGCGAAACACGGCATAGAGTTCAATAACCTCTACTGCATAACGAATATGCCGATTAACAGGTTTCGCCAGTATTTAATCAGGGAAAAGAAATACGCGGACTATATGGACAAACTCATCTCCGCATTCAACCCCGCCGCCGCTGAAGGGGTTATGTGCAGAAACATGATAAGCGTTGACCACGAAGGAGCTCTTTACGACTGTGACTTCAACCAGATGCTGAGTATGTCTGTTACGCGCGAAAACGGAGATAAGGCGACCGTTTTCAACTCATCGCTGAAAGAGATAGCGGGTCGCGGCATAATCTTCGGAAGCCACTGCTTCGGGTGCACCGCCGGAACGGGAAGCAGTTGTGGAGGGGAAACCGCTTGAATGAACACCGTTGCGGTCTTTCTTAAACACCCCACGCCGGGAAAAGTAAAAACCCGAATGGCAAAAGACATCGGAAACGGGCGCGCCGCGGAAATTTATGCGTCTATGGCGGAAACGGTTATGAAAAACATCGGAGAAAAACATTCGTTTTGCGTGTTTTACGACCCGCCGGAAATGAAAAATGAAATCGTCCGTTGGCTCAGCGGGCGGGCAACGGATTTTGTCGCACAAAAGGGAGAAACGCTTGGCGAAAAAATATCAAACGCGATTGATGACCGCGTGTCGGCGGGAAACCTCAAAGTGGTCGTCATTGGAACCGATTGTGTTGACATAACGGCGGAAACAATCACGGACTCATTTGAGCGGCTGGACACCGCGGACGCGGTCATCGGGCCCTGCGAAGACGGCGGCTACTACCTCATAGGGCTCAAAACAAACCGCGCCGAACTTTTCAGCGGCATAGATTGGAGCACGGACAGGGTTATGGCTCAAACACTTGAAAAAGCGCGAAAACTGCGCCTCAATGTGAGCGTTCTGAAAACCTTGCGCGACATAGATTGCGCGGACGACCTCAATCCGCAAGTTATGGAAAAATTGAACGGGCGGACGGCTGAATGACCGGAGCATCTCCGCTTGAACCCGCTTTTGCGCTCGCGTTTTTGTCGGGAGTCGCGTCATTTCTGTCTCCGTGCATTTTCCCACTTGTTCCCGGATATCTGTCCGCGCTGACCATGAGAAACGGCAAAACTGAAATGCCGTCCGGAAAATTTTCGCTGCTTGTCCCGACCGTTCTTTTTGTCGCCGGTTTCGCGTTCGTTTTTTCGCTTATGGGAACATCGGCGTCATTTCTTGGCTCGTTCCTGTCCGAAAACAGAGCGATTCTCGCGACCGTGTCAGGCGCGCTGATTATGGTTCTGGGACTGATTACAATGGACATTGTAAAAATTCCGGCGCTCCGGAGTGAAAAAACCCTGCGCTTCCAAACTCAAAGAGGCGGACCCGTTTACGTATTTCTGCTCGGTTGCGCTTTTGCGTTTGGGTGGGTGCCGTGCATAGGGCCCATGCTTGCGGCGATTTTGTCCTATGCGGCTTCGTATCAGGATCCCGTGCGGGGGTTCGCGCTTCTGCTTGCCTATTCAGGCGGACTTGGAATGCCGTTTGTTGCCGCCGGGTTGATTTTTTCACGGTGGCGCGCCGTGTCATCCATTGGGAAAAAATACTATCCCGTTTACAAATATGTCGTGGGTACGCTCATGGTCGGTATGGGTTTTCTTATTGCGGCTGACTTTTTGTTCTATGTGAATGTGTACGGGCGGAAACTGTTTGATTTTCTGGGTATTGACTTCTGGACAAAAATTTGAACCGCGCACCTGTGCTTATTTGACTAAGGCCTTGTCTTGCCATAATATTGGAAAGGTTCTCCGCACCCGGGAGGTTGGTTTTATGCCTTGTTATGAATACGAATGCTCAAAATGCGGCGACACTTTTGAGTTTCTCCATCTCGACAATAACGATGTCGTAAAGTGCGAAAGATGTGGAACAAAAAAGGTCAAACGCCTTCTTTCCTCATTCGGTTTCGGATTCAAAGGTTTTGGAACTTCCCCGGCATCTCCCACCGACCCCACCCGCTCTGAAACAGTCGGCTCTGAAGCAACCGGCTCTGAAGCAACCGGTTCTGAAGCAACCGGTTCTGAAGGCGGAAACGAAACGGCTTCGGGCGGCGGATGCGGTTGCTCTTCGGGCGCTTGCGGTTGTGGCTGAAAACTTTTATTTAAGAGATTAAAATGGCAAAAGAAAAAGATTTAAAAAAATCCGCGCTTGAATACCACAAACGGGGAAGAAAAGGGAAACTTGAAGTTGTTCCGTCAAAGCCGTGCGCGACTCAGTGGGATTTGTCTCTTGCCTACTCGCCCGGTGTGGCGGAGCCGTGCAGAGAAATCGAAAAAGACCCTGACACCGCTTACGAATATACAAACAAAGGGAATCTCGTCGGCGTAATTTCAAACGGAACCGCCGTTCTGGGGCTCGGAAATATCGGCGCGCTCGCGGGCAAGCCGGTTATGGAAGGCAAAGGCGTTCTTTTCAAAAGATTCGCAGACATTGACGCCTACGACATTAACATCAACTGCTCCGACGCCGACCAATTCATTGATATTGTGGAAAGTCTTGAGCCGACCTTCGGTGGAATCAATCTTGAAGACATCAAGGCGCCGGAGTGTTTCAAAATTGAAACCGAACTCAAAAAGCGGATGAACATTCCGGTTTTTCACGATGACCAGCACGGAACGGCGATTATTTCGGGCGCGGGTCTTTTGAATGCGTGTGAACTTTCAGGCAAAAAACTTGAAGATTTGACGATGGTTTTCAACGGCGCGGGAGCGTCCGCAATTGCGTGTGCGGAACTGTTCATCTCTCTGGGCGCGAAAAGGGGAAACATTATAATGTGCGACAGCCGGGGCGTCATATACAAAGGGCGCGGCGAGGGAATGAATCCGCAAAAAGAGATGTTCGCCGCAGACACCAAACACAGAACCGTTGAAGACGCGATGAAGGGAGCGCAGTGCTTTGTGGGTCTTTCAAACGGAGGCGCGGTCAGTCAGGACATGGTTAGAAGCATGGACAGCAACCCCATAATTTTCGCGATGGCAAACCCCGACCCCGAAATTTCCTACGAAGACGCCACAAGCGCGAGAAAAGACGATGTGATTATGGCAACGGGGAGATCGGACTACCCCAATCAGGTCAATAACGTTCTGGGATTTCCGTTCATTTTCCGCGGCGCGCTTGATGTGAGGGCGAAGTCAATAAATGAAGAAATGAAAATTGCCGCCGTGGAAGCTCTCGCCGCTCTCGCAAAAGAGCCGGTTCCGAAAAGCGTTATCAAGGCATACGGCGGAGACCCGATTGAGTTTTCACCCGATTACATTGTGCCAAAGCCCTTTGACCCCCGCGTGTTGCCGTGGGAATCCGCCGCAGTTGCCGAAGCCGCAATCAAAACCGGCGTGGCACGGATTAAAATAGACGTCAAAAAATACAAGCAGTCGCTTGAAGATAAAGTCCAAGACCAACTTTGAGTTTTCGCGCCGTCATCTTTGACATGGACGGGGTGCTGATAGACAGCGAACCCCTTTGGGAAGAAACGGAAACCAAACTTCTCAAATCAATGGGCGCGGAATACGACCCCGATTTCAGAGACAACGTTGTGGGTTTGAGTCAGGTTGACTCATCAAAACTGATTATCGCCGAGTTCGGTCTGGACTGCTCGCCCGAAGAGTTGATGGAAAAGCGAATAAATCTTTTGCTTGAGATTTATTCACAGAAACTGACGATGTTTGACGGCGTGAAACCGCTTATTAACGGTTTGAGAGAGCGGGGAATTAAAACCGCGCTCGCATCAAGTTCTCCGATGAAAGCAATTTCCTTTGTGCTTGAAAAGTTTTCAATTCGCGGACTTTTTGACGCCGTTGTGTCGGGAGACTGCATAAAAAACGGCAAGCCCGCGCCGGACATCTATCTGCTCGCGGCGGCGGAAATGGGCGTTGGTCCGTCCGAATGCGCGGCGGTTGAAGACTCCCCGAAAGGCGCACAGTCCGCCGTCTCCGCCGGAATGTTCTGTATCGCCATTCCCGACAAACGCCTCAACGCCAAAGAGTTTGAAATTTGCGATGCGATTTGCGAAAACATAGGCGAAACCGAAGCGGTGATTCTCGCGCGTTGACATAACCCCCACGCCTCAATACACTCTCCGCTGTTCACCTTTTTCATTAGAAACCCGCAAAGTCGGGTCTCTGTGAATACAAGACCCTCGCGGGAAATAAACAGAACTTTCAAACCTCTGGTGAAGAAGGTGAACAAGGCCCGGCACCTTGTTCAGACAATCGGGCTGTGTGTCAAATGGGCGTTGAACCTTACACACTGTTCACCGGCGATAACCTGCCGATTATGCGGGGAATGGACGATGAGTCCGTTGACCTGATTTATTTAGACCCGCCGTTTAACAAAAACAAAGATTTCAAAGCCCCTATTGGAAGTGAAGCCGCCGGAGCCGCTTTCAAAGACTGGTGGACTCTTGACGACATCAAAGAGGAAGAAATCGGGGAAATCGCAAAGCAAAATCAGGCGTTATCAAATCTGATAGAAGGAATTGGAGCCGTTAACGGAGACAGAGACAAAGCGTATTTGACCGTTATGGCTATCCGCTTGCTTGAAATGCATCGGATACTGAAACTTACGGGGAGTATTTATCTACACTGCGACACTACAATGAGCCATAGCTTAAAACTTGTTATGGACGCAATCTTTGGAGAACAGAATTTTCGCAATGAAATCATATGGTCTTACCATCGATTTTCTCGTGTTTCAAAAAGACAGTTTGCCAAAATGCACGATGTAATTTTGTTTTACTCCTCAAGCACAAAGAAAAATTGTTTCAATGAACAGTACATAGAAAGGCGTAGAGACAAACCTTACGATGTAAGACATGACAGAAAAAAAGTTCTGGTTTATAACTGGGAAAAATTTAATGCTACATCTGATAGTTTGCGAATAGAAGGATACAAAATTGTAGATAGCACAAAAAATCAAGTCAAAATAGGTTCAGTATGGGACATACCGATTCTTAATTCCCAAGCAAAAGAACGCACTGGCTACCCGACACAAAAACCACTCGCTCTTTTGGAACGGATAATCCTCGCGTCAAGTAATGAAGGAGACATCGTACTTGACCCGTTTTGCGGTTGTGCAACAACCCCGATTGCCGCAATGCGAATTGCCCGCAAATGGATAGGCATAGATTTGTCCGAGAAAGCAGTTGAACTAATCAATATCAGAATGAAAAGAGAGGGCCTGTTTAGCAATTTCATACATCGTACGGATATTCCCCGGCATTCAAACGAAGCGACCGACAGCAAGGACATAAAAACAATTCTTTACGGAAAGCAAAGAGGAGTTTGTAATTTGTGCGTAACGCATTTCCCGTATGTCAATCTAACCATTGACCACATAACTCCGACAATTCAGGGTGGAGCGAACAAGGACTACAACAAACAACTTCTATGCGGACACTGCAACAGCGTTAAAGGCGGAAATCGCACAATGGCACAGGCAAAAGCGCGTCTCAAAGAAATAAATGCGGAATACGCAAAACACCCCTAACCCTACTCCGGAAAATAAAAATCAATCAACTTTCCATTGCCGTTTGCGATGTTCGCCCACAAATCCGCGTCCGTTTCAATATGGGCAATTCCGCAGGCGGGAACATTATCAATCGCCTCGCCGGTCAGAATGTTTGCCAAATCGGTTATCGCGAAATTGTGGCAGAAAACCGCAACCGCCTGAAACCTCTCGTCTATCACCGATTCAATCGCTTTCAAAAGATAGGCGGAATTAAAAGTGTAAAACCTTTCGTCCGTAATAATCTTTTCGGACTGAAAGCCGGCGGACTGCGTTACAAGTTTCGCCGTGTCAAACGCCCTTCTCGCCGGGCTTGAATAAACGGCGTCAAAATGCGCATCTTTCCCTTTCAAACGCTCACCCATTTTCGAAGCGTCTGACAGTCCGCGCTCATTGAGCGGACGCTCAAAATCCGCGACTTTCTGTCTGCGGTCTGACTTTGCGTGCCTGATTAGAAAAAGCGTTTTCATTTAATTCGCGCAAGTTTTTCAATTAATTTCCTCGCGTGCTCAACAGACGGAGCATAAAACTTTGCCTTGCTCGGACCGGAGCCGATTTTAATTGAATACGCATCCGCCGGAAGTTCTGAAAACATATCTTCATCTGTCACATCGTCTCCCATCGCAACAATGCAGTCCCACTTACCCGCGAACCAGCGGCGGATTGACGCGCCTTTGTTTATGGCGAAATGCCTGACCTCTATAACTTTGTTGCCTTGCATAACTTGAACATCAAGATTTTGTACGGCGTTCGCAAGCGCCTCGTTGAGCTCACCCGTTCTGACCGCCGCGAGAGAAGGGTCGGCCTTTCTGTAATGCCACGCCAGAGAGTAGTCTTTCTCCTCCACGAATGAGCCGGGAGTTCTGTCCGTGAAAATTTCAAGAATCAGCGAAACCTCTTTTTTCCACTCGGTTTTAACAAACACCCCGCGCTCCCATTTACCACCGTCTTTTATCCACGCGCCATGCTCGGCAACAATCGCATCCGCGCAGTTTCCAAGCCATTTTGAAAGGGTTTTTCTATCTCTGCCGCTCACAATCACAAGCTTGGCAAGCGGGTTTGAAGCGATTGCCCGCAGATGTTTCTTGATTTCCGCATCCGGTTTGGCGTCTTCGGGGTTTTCCGTAAACGGAACAAGTGTGCCGTCATAATCGGTAAGAACTATGCACTTGCGGCTCGTGCGAAATTTTTTGACAATCTCGTTAGACGCGTTTTTTGAAAGAATCCTTGATGACATCGCGGACTGCCGCCGCTTTTGCTCCCGCAGGCGGTCAAGAAAATCGGTTTTCCAGCGCGCGAGGTCATAGCGCGTGAGCCGCTTCCTCATCGCGTCCATGTTGCGTTTGCGCTCCGCGGCGGGCATTTCAAGCGCGGACAGCAAAGCGTCCGACACCGTTGAAAGGTTGTTTGGATTGACGATAAATGCCTCGCCGAGTTCACGCGAAGTTCCGGCCATTTCGCTCAAGATAAGCGCTCCGCGCCCGTCCGGACGCGATGCAACATACTCTTTCGCGATAAGGTTCATTCCATCCCGCGCGGGCGTTATGAAAAGAACATCGGCAAGAGAATAGAGCGAAACCATTCCCTGAAAATTGAATGAACGGTAAAGATATTTCACCGGCTCCCATTTGAGAGTTCCCCATTTGCCGTTTATTTCGCTGACCATACGCTCAATTTTCGAGCGCAGTTTTTCGTAGAGTTCCACTTCGGTGCGCGAAGGAACGGCAATCAGTAAAAGCACCGCCCTGCCCCGCCACGAAGGGTTTTTCTTCAAAAAAAGATCGTACGCTTCAAGCCGTTTCTCTATGCCTTTTGTGTAGTCCAGCCGGTCTATTGAAAGAATTATGCGGCAGTTGCCGGGGAAAAGATTCTTTTTTCTCTTTACGTTGTTTTTGACCGCTGCAGTGCGGCACGCGGCGGAAAACCTGCGCACATCCACACCCATTGGAAACATGTCCGCTTTTACAAGACGGTCGCCGACCGAAAAAACACCGAGGGAGTTGTCAATCCTTTTCACCCTTCTCACGGTTTCGGTAAAATTGCGCACATAGTCAAAAGTGTGAAAACCGATTAAATCTGCGCCAAGCAAGCCGTCAAGAATCTCGGAACAGCCCGGAATAAGGCGGAAAACATCGGATGCCGGAAAAGGCGTGTGCAGAAAAAAACCTATTTCCGCATCCGGAAGGCGCTTCCTGAGCAGAAGCGGAAGAAGCATCAAATGGTAGTCGTGAACCCAGATTGTGTCGCGCGCGCCCGCGACTGAAACGACTGCGCGGGCAAATTTTTCATTTACTTTGCGGTAGGTTTCGTAGTCGCGCCCGCCGTATTCGGCGAACTGCGGAAAATAGTGAAAAAGGGGCCAGATTGTGGAATTGCAGAAGCCGTTGTAGTAGCCGTCCGTTTCGCCGTTAGTCAAAAAAATCGGCGACAGATTTTTTTCCGCGAGAGAGCGCTCCAACCCGCGCTTGTCTTTTGTGTTCAAAAATGATGAATCGCCGGGCCAGCCGACCCAAACCCCTTGTTTTCCGGAACCCGCGCCGCCAAGCCCCGTGGCAACACCGCCGACATTGCGTTTAAGTGAAAATCCTCCCCTCTCCGCCGGACTGACGGAAACCGGAAGACGGTTTGAAACTGTTATTATCTTTGCGGTCATCAAACGGAAACGGGAGAAGTTGTTTTTGAGTATAATACACCTTCGCAACCGCCATGAGAATAATAAAGAGAATGCTCGCTGCGGCTGTTATCGCGATTGTTGCTGTTTTGATTGTATGGTCTTTCAACAAGCGCTTTTCGCAGGAGCGCGGAAACTGGCCTGAATCGCCGCTTGTCGGGCGTGCCGCACCCGCTTTTTCACTCACAACATTTAACGGAAAGACGCTTGAATTGAGCGATTTTGCCGGCAAGCCCATGGTGCTCAATTTCTGGGCTTCGTGGTGTCTTCCGTGCGCGGACGAAGCGGCGGACTTGAACAGAGCCGAAAAAAAATACGGCGGCGGGGTTGTTTTCATAGGAATTAACGTGATGGATGACTTTGAAGACGCGATAGAGTTCGCGGCGAAGCACAACATCGCCTATCAAAACGCCTACGATCCTGAAAAAACCGTACATATTGACTATGGAGTGGCGGGCGTGCCGGAAACTTTCTTTATCAGCCCGGACGGAAAAATATGGGATAAAATCACGGGACCGGCCACTTACACGGAAATATCAAAAATCCTCGCGTCCGTTACGATGAAGCAAAATTGACATGGCAAGTTTTTCCGTAAAAAATCCTCCCGTCCCCTTCCCTTAAAATGACTTTCAATCAACTGCTTCAGAGCGCATCGCTGACAATTCCCGAACTTATCCTTTGTTTTGTCGGGCTTGTGCTGATTGTTTCGGGTCCCATACTCAAAAAGACTGCCGGAAAACACCTCCACTCAATACCCGGAAACCTTGTCCGGTTGGCATGCGTTGTTGCTTTCTACTTCAACCTTGAAAGATTTGACTCCACCGCGAGCGTATTTTCCGGCTCACTCACGCTTGACCCGTTCGCGGGCTATTTCAACGGTGTCCTTCTATTCAACGCCATAGCGGCAACCTTTTTCGCCAAACCGTATATACGCGACCACGAAAAATTGCGCGAGTTTCTGGCGCTCGTGGTTTTCTGCACGGCGGGAATGATGTTTATGGTTGAATCAGTTGAGTTTGTGGCGTTTTTCGTTGCGTTTGAGACGATGTCAATTTGCGTTTACGCACTTTCGGGGTTTTCGCGAAACATTGTTTCATCCGCCGAAGCGGGATTCAAATACCTCATAACCGGAGGGTTTGCCTCGGCGGTTTTGCTGCTCGGCATAGCGCTTCTCTACGGAGCGACGGGAACACTTTCCCTCGCGGAAATCGGAGCCGCATTTTCAAACGCGCCTTCAAACCCGATGCTCATAACCGGAGCCGCGCTTGTTCTTGCGGGATTTATTTTCAAAATCGGAGCCGCGCCGTTTCATCAGTGGGTTCCCGATGTGTATCACGGCGCGCCGATGCCGGCGACCACTTTTATGTCCGTGGGCGTGAAGGTTGCGGCGTTTGCCGTTTTTTCCCGCTTCGCCGTTGAAATAGGAAACTCCGGGGCATGGGGATTTGAGGGAATAATCACCGTTGTCGCGGTTCTAACAATGGTTGTCGGTAATGTGGCGGCAATCGCGCAGAAAAACATAAAAAGAATGCTTGCCTATTCAAGCATCGCGCACGCGGGCTACGCGCTTGTCGGAATCGCCGCCTGGGTTTCAGGCGAAAATGTGGACGGATTATCGGGCATTTTCTACTATATGTACGCCTACGCAATAATGACGCTGGGCGCGTTTGGCATTATTTCACTGCTCGGCAGAGACGGCGATGAACGGCAGACTTTCAGCGATATTTCGGGGCTTTGGAAAACAAACCCCGCGCTCGCGGTTGCGCTCGCGGTCTTTATGTTTTCCCTCGCGGGAATACCGCCCACAATCGGATTTTTCGCCAAATACAAGGTTTTTGCCCCCGCCGCGCTCGAGGGACTTCACTGGCTTGTTATAATCGCGCTGGTAAACAGCGTTGTTTCCGCTTATTACTATTTGAAAGTGCTGGTATTTGCTTTTATGAGACCCATATCCAAACAGCAGACGGGAGAATGGAGGCTTGAACCTGAATCGGTTTTTGCCATTGCGGTTCTCTGCGCGGCGGTGGTGCTGCTGGGAGTTTTCCCTATCTATCCGAACGCTGGTTTTATTGATTCCGCGGCACAGGCGCTGATTGGAAAATGACAAAAAATAACGGCGGATTTGGAAATCAGGTGGCGGCAATCGCGCTTTTTCTCTTCGGCGCGATTATCGCCGTGAGCCTCGTGATGGGCGGCTCGCTGTCTCCACTCGGCGGTGGAGCGGTCGGATGGATTGGAAAGTTCATATCAAAAATTCTCGGAACCGTTTTCGGAATCAGTTCATATCTTATTCCGGCGGGTTTCTTCTATTTCAGTGCGCGTTTCATGCTGTCCAAAATGGACCTTGCGAACGGTGCGCAGCGAACGGGCGCTTTTGCCGGACTGCTTGTTTCGTCCGCTCTGTTTGCCGCGCTTGCTCTTGAAGGAGTCTTTTTGAACCACCTGACCATTGTCGGCGCGGGAGGAAATCTGGGTGCGCTGATTCTGAATTTCACCGATGACAGCATCGGCTCTTTTGGCTCATACATAGTCGCGGTTACGGTTATGGCGGGATGCCTGATTTTTCTTTTGGAAACAAATCTGGTCGCGGTCGCGACCGCGTTTTTCAAAGTGGTAAAACTGCTCGGCGCCGGAGCGGTTGCGGTTTTGAAGTTCTGCGTTCCGCTGTTTATGAGCGCGCGCGCCGCGTCAAAAGCCCTGTTTTCCTTCATCGTTAAAACCGTGAAAAAACGCGGGGAGAAAGCAAAACCTTCCGCGCGCGAAAAACCGCCCGTAAAGACCGGGCCCTCTCCCGCTCCGCCTGAATCGCCGCCGTGCGGGGAAAAGAAGGATGAAACTCCGCCGAAAATTGTTGTAACGGAAAAGGAACCGGAAAAACCGCCGTTGAAAATCGTGCCTGACAAAAGCGCGGAAGAGCAAAAACCGCAAAGGAGTTTCAATCTGCCTCCGATTGATCTTCTTGACAAACCCGCAGGTGTTCAAGCCAACATTGACCAGGAAGCCGCGTATGCAAACGCGCGCCTGATTGAGGAAAAACTTCAAGGGTTCGGCATTGAGGGCAAGGTGACGGAAATCAAGCCGGGACCGGTAATCACCATGTTTGAATACAAACCCGCGCCCAATGTCAGGGTCGGTAAAATCGCATCTCTCAGCAACGATTTGGCCATGAGTTTGAGCGCTCTAAAAGTGAGAATTATATCGCCTATTCCGGGCAGGGATGTGGTCGGCATTGAGGTTCCGAATCAGGTGAGGGAAACGGTCTGCCTCAGGGAGTTGATTGAAAATCAGAAGTTTGCCAAAAGCGGCCCGCTGACAATTGCGGTTGGAAAAGACATATCGGGCACGCCCTATTACACTGACCTTGCCACCGCGCCGCACTTGATGATAGCGGGAACAACCGGTTCGGGAAAAAGCGTGCTTATGAACTCCCTGCTCGCAAGCATGTTCTACAAAGCCGGCCCCGACCGCCTGCGTCTTCTTATGATAGACCCTAAAATGCTTGAATTTTCCATATACGAAGGCATACCGCACCTGCTTCACCCGATTGTAACCGAGCCGCGAAAAGCGTCCGCCGCGCTCAAATGGGCGGTTGGAGAGATGGAAAACAGATACTCGCTTCTGTCCGGGAAAGGCGTGAGAAGCATAGATTCCTACAATGCGAAAATAGAGGGCGAAGAAGGCGCGGACTCGGCGAAAATTTTGCCCTACATTGTCATTGTGATAGACGAACTCGGCGATTTGGTAATGTCCGGCACGAACGACACGCAGGGGGCAATAATCAGGATTGCCCAAAAGGCGCGCGCGGCGGGTATTCACCTTGTGGTCGCAACTCAGCGCCCGTCCGCCGATGTGGTTTCGGGGCTTTTAAAAGCGAACATACCGGCGAGAATATCCTTCCTCGTCTCCTCAAGAATCAACTCAAACATAGTGCTTGACGCGCCCGGAGCGGAAAGTTTGCTCGGCAAAGGAGACATGCTTTTCCTCAAACCCGGAGCCGTTTCGCTTGAAAGAATTCAGGGTGCGCTTATAACAGACGACGAAAGGGAAAAAATCGTTAAGTTTCTGAAATCGCAAGGCGGTCCCGTGTTTGATGAAAAAATCGCCGAAGTCATCAACAAACCCGAACAATCGGAAAACGGCGGCGGAGACGGAGAGCGGGACGATATGTATGAACAGGCGCTTGAAGTGGTCAGAGCGGAAGGGCAGGTTTCAATCTCAATGCTTCAGCGCCGCCTGAAAATCGGCTACAACCGCGCCGCAACAATTGTTGAACAGATGGAAAGAGAGGGGATTGTCGGCGAGCATCAGGGAGCGGGAAAAGCGAGAGATGTCAATCTGCCAAGTGAGGAACAGTAAAAACCCCGGCAATCGCCACGCCCCGTTCTGTTCCGGTTTTCTCTAAACTTCGGTTTTTTTTCACCTGTCCACCTCTCCGAGCACAATATCAATACTTCCGAGCGCGGAAACCACATCGCCAAGCATCGCGCCTTCAAGCATCGGTCCCAGCGCCTGGAGATTCACAAATGAAGGGGGACGAACGCGCATGCGGTACGGCTGTTTCGTGCCGTCGCTCACAAGGTGGTATCCAAGCTCTCCTTTGGGATTTTCAACCGCATGATACGCCTCGCCTTCCGGCGGGGAAAAGCCGTCATACACGAGAACAAAATGGCGGATTAGCGATTCCATTTTTGTGTAAACATCCTCTTTTTCGGGAAGAACAATTTCCGGCAAATCGGCTATGTAACGGCCGTCCGGCAGGTTGTCTATCGCCTGTTGGATAATTCTTACGCTCTGGCGGCACTCCTCCATTCTGCACAGATAACGGGAATACGAATCCCCGTCTTCACCGATTGGAATGTCAAAATCGTAGTTTTCATAGCCGAGATACGGTTTTGATTTGCGTAAATCAAACGCGACTCCGCTGCCTCTCAAAGTCGGTCCCGAAAGCCCCAGGTCAATCGCGTCTTCGGCGCTTATGAAACCGATGCCCTTTGTTCTCTTCAGCCAAATGGCGTTTTTCGTCAGGAGTTTGTCAACATCGTCCAGGGTTTTCGGAAATTCGGCGGTGAAATTGTTCACGGCTTTTTCAAAACCGTCCGGCAAATCCTTCGGAAGCCCGCCGACCCTCGGATACGAAGTTGTCAGTCTCGCGCCGCAAACCATTTCAAGAATGTCGTAAATCCTCTCCCGCTCTTTGAAGCAATACATAAAAACAGTAAACGCGCCCAAATCCAGCGCGCCCGTGCCGATGCCTATCATGTGAGACTCTATTCTGCCAAGTTCAAACATAATGACCTCGGCAGTTTTCGCCCTTTCGGGGATCTCGTCCTCAATACCGAGTAGTTTTTCCACCGCGAGAACAAACCCTATATTGCTGCAAATTGCCGCAATGTAGTCCATTCTGTCGGTATAGGGAATGCACTGCTGATAGGTAATGTTTTCGCAAAGTTTTTCTATCCCCCTGTGCAAATACCCGATGTGAGGAGTCGCTTTTTTGATGACTTCGCCGTCAAGGCTCAGAACAATACGCAGAACCCCGTGCGTGGCGGGGTGCTGGGGCCCCATGTTCAAAATCATCTCTTTGCCGTCCGGATGGTCATCCGAAACAAATTGAACACGTTCCATTTCAGAAATTGCCTTCCTTAAGCGCTTTTTCAAAAGACCGTTTCGCCGGCTCTCTGTTTCTCACATCAAAATCCTTACGCAAAGGAAACCCCTCAAAATCTTCAGGGAGAAGAATCCTTCGCAGGTTGGGATGCCCCCCGAACCTTATTCCGAACATGTCAAAAATCTCTCTTTCAAGCCAGTCCGCCGCTTTCCATACAGGCGTTACGGACGCGATGACGGGCGGGTCATCAAGGGCGGCTTTGAGGAAAATCCGCGCTTCCTCATTGTATTCGGAGTCAAATCGGACGGTGTTGTAAATCACCTCAAAGCGCGCTCCCGCCCTTTCTCCGAGCCAGTCCACGGCGGTTATATCGGACAGATAGACAAAGTCCAACTCGTTTTTGAGTTTTAGACACGCCTCTTTTATTGAATCGGAACGGACGAGAAAAAACGGCTCCCCTCCCCTCATTTCGCCCGACGACAGGGAAATATCTGAAAGCGCTTTTTCAACCGAATCGGCGATGCTCATTTAAGGGGCGCGCCTTCATTTTCAATTTTTTCCTGTATCTTGATAATCGCGTCTATCAGGGCTTCGGGGCGGGGCGGGCATCCGCCCACGTAAACATCAACCGGAAGAAACTCATCTATCCCCTGGACAACCGCATAACTGTCAAAAGGGCCTCCGCCGCAAGTGCATGAGCCCATCGCTATCACCCATTTCGGCTCCGGCATTTGATCATATATTTTTCTGCAAACCGAAGCCATTTTGTAGGTGATTGTTCCCGAAACTATCATAAGGTCCGCCTGACGCGGAGAAAATCTGGCAACTTCCGCGCCGAAGCGCGAAACGTCATAGCGCGAGGCAAAAGCGCCCATCATTTCAATCGCGCAACAAGCCGTGCCCAAAGGCATGGGCCACAAGCTGTTTTTTCTTGACCAATCCACCAGAGCGGAGACTTTTGTTGAAATAAATCCGTCTCCACCCAGGAGTCCGCCGCTGTTCATCGCCAATTTAGAGCCCCTTTAAACAAAACATAAAAATATCCCGCAACTATAACAAGCAGAAACACTGCCGCCTCAATTGCCGCGACAACTCCGAGATCACGCGCAACAACCGCCCACGCAATAAGAAAAACCGCTTCTATGTCAAAAAGAATAAAAAGCGCGCCTATAACATAGTACTGTACGGGGAACTTTGCGCTAGCTTCGCCAACCGGGGTTATTCCGGATTCATACGGCGAGGATTTTTCCTTCCCCGGCTTTTTCTTGCCGAGAAAGACGGAGAAAAAAAGCAATGCGGCTGAGAGCCCTATTATCAGCGCCCAGGCGATAACTATCGAAGCATAGCCGTGTTCCATTGCGGCGAAAATGTTAAGTTACGCGCAAAGATTGTCAAGAAGCAAAGTGAAACGGTATAATGTTTTGCAGGCGCGCGACGCGAAAACTAATGGCTTCCCCCCAAACAGAACTCAACGTTTTTATAACCTGTATGCGCGAGGAAGAGAACCTTAAAATCCTTCTCCCGCACCTTACTAAAATTCTGGAAGAATACGGAATCACACACAAAATACTTATTGTGGACACGGTCGTCCCAACGGACGGAACTCCGGATTTATGCCGTGAGTTTGAAAACGCCGTTTACGTGCCGACCGGGGGCGGAGTGGACGGATACGGCAGAGCCGTGCGCACCGGAATAAACAACCTGAACTCTCAATACGGAATACTGATGGACGGAGACCTTTCCCACCCACCCGAAGTAATTCCCGCCATGCTTGATTTGCGCGAAACCAACGACATGGTAATCGCCTCGCGCTACACGGAAGGCGGACATTCGGACGACTCCACAATCAACCGTATTATGTCGCGCGGGCTCAACATTGCGTGTTCGGCGATACTGAAAATTGACTGCAAAGACTGGTCAACAAGCTTCAAACTCTATAAAAGCGCTCAAATCAAATCCCTTTCCCTGACCTGTGAACACTTTGACATTCATCAGGAAATTATGTGCAAACTCCACAGAAACCACCCAGATTTCACATTCTCGGAAATTCCGATGTCATTTTCAAAACGCCTTCACGGCTCCTCCACGCGCAGAATTATCTACGGCTATTCGCTCGCAAAAACCATTCTGAAACTGCGATTGGGAATTATTTAACGAGGCCAACGGCGGTTTTGACCGCTTCCTGCATACTGCGCGGGTCCGCCACTCCCCTCCACGCTATGTCAAATGCAGTTCCGTGGTCGGGAGAAGTTCTGACAATCGGAAGCCCGAGCGTTATATTCACGCCCCTGTAAAAAGACAGCATCTTGAACGGGGCAAGCCCCTGGTCGTGATACATCGCGATGACAACGTCCCACTTGCCCTCAACCGCTCCGTAAAAAACCGAATCCGCCGGAAGCGGCCCGGAAATGTCCACCCCTGCGGCTGATGCCCTTAGCACCGCAGGCGCAATATGCTCAATTTCTTCCGAGCCGAACTCGCCGTTTTCCCCGGCGTGAGGGTTGAGTCCGCAAACCACAAACTTCGGGGATTCTATGCCGAACCTGTCTTCAAGTTCGGCGGCGCAGACGCTTATAGTGTTAAAAACGGAGTCTTCCGTCACGAGTGAGGGCACGTCTTTAAGCGCGCAATGAACCGTAACAAGCGCAACCCTGAAATCCCCGCTTTCAAACATCATTACCGCATTTTCCGAGCCCGTCAGATCTTTGAGCATCTCCGTGTGCCCCGGATACGGGGAACCGGCAAGCTGAATGGCTTTTTTGTTAATTGGAGCCGTAACCACTGCGTCCACATGCCCGGAATTCGCGTATTCAACCGCTTTCTCTATCGCCGAGAGCGACTGCAACCCCGCCCTGGGATCAATTTCACCGGGGCGCAAATCGTCAAAACTGGGACCTTCACAGTCCACAACTTCAATTCCATTTTTACTTGCGGAAACAAGTTCGCACGCCTTTGAAAAAATATCTTCGCCGCCAAAAATAATCGGCTCGCATATCCGCCTTGTCTCTTCAGAGGAAACAACCTTTGCGACAATTTCGGGACCAATTCCGCACGGGTCTCCAAGAGTTACCGCTATTTTAGGTTTGCCGGACATGGGATTAGTTCAGGCGCGGAAAAAGTTCCAGAGTGTTGCGAAAAAGCAATTCCCGCATCTCTTCGTGCGGAGTCTCCCTGACTTCCGCGAGTGTCTCAAACACGTGCCGCACAAAAGCGGGTTCGTTGTCCTTTCCTCTCATCGGAACGGGTGCGAGATAAGGCGAATCGGTCTCAATAAGAATCCTGTCGGACGGGATTCTTTTTGCCGCTTCGCGCACTTCGGGGGCGTTTTTGAAAGTCAAAATCCCCGAAAAAGAGATAAAAAAATCCATATCAAGAAACCTTCTCGCGGTTTCGTAGGTTCCCGAAAAGCAGTGTATAACACCCGGTTTATCTCCACAGTCCGCATTTTTCAAAATCCCGGCAACATCGTCTTCGGAATCCCGCACGTGAACAACAAACGGCAATTTTAACTGCCCCGCCATCTCAACATGCGCTTCAAATGATTCAATCTGAATTTCACGCGGCGACTTCATATAGTGATAATCAAGCCCCGTTTCCCCTATGGCGACAACCTTTTCGCTTGAAGCCATTTCGGAGAAAGTCTTTATCGTGTCCGCCTGAAAAGTTGAAGCCGAATGGGGATGAATTCCCACGCCCGCGTAAACTGAATCAAACTGTTGCGCGATTTCAACCGTTCGCAACGCAGTCTCGTATTTTGTTGAAACGGAAACAATTTTGCCCACACCCGCAGCTTCCGCGCGCTCAACGGCCTGCGCCGCGCCCGCTCCCAGCATTTCCAAATGAGCATGCGTGTCTATCAGCAAATCAGCCATCTCCGCCGGTTTTTTTGCCCGTGCCGCCGGCAAGCTCTTTGACCTCGTCAAGAAACTGGTTCACGTCGTCAAAAGATTTATAAACCGAGGCGAAACGCAAATACGCAACCTTGTCCAGAGAGCGCAGGTTTTTCATAATCTGCTCGCCAATGTCATGAGCGAGAATTTCGCGCTCGCCCTTGCTCGCGAGTTCCCCCTCTATTTTCAGCACAAAGTTTTCTATTTCTTCAGATGTGATGCCGCGATTCACGCACGCCTTTTTTACGCCGTCAAAAATCTTTCCCCTGCGGAAAACCTCTTTGCGCCCGCCTTTTTTGACAACTGAAATCCGCACTTCCGGACGCTCGTAAGTGGTAAATCTTTTGCCGCACGACCCGCACTCTCTTCTGCGCCGTATGGCCGCCGTTTCTTCATTACTGCGCGAATCCACAACGCTTGTGTTGTCTTCCATGCAGAAAACGCACTTCAAATCTTCATCCCCTCGTAAATGGGAAATTTACCGCACAACTCCGCCGACTCCGCCGCTATGCCCGCAAGTTTTTTGTCATCCCCGGAGTTTTGCAAAGCTCTGTCAATCAAGTCGGCGATTGTTTCCATCTCCGCCTCTTTCATTCCGCGTGTCGTAACCGCCGGAGAGCCGATTCTAATGCCGCTTGTAACCGCAGGCGGCCGTTCGTCAAACGGAATCGCGTTTTTGTTGACCGTAAGCCCCGCCTTCTCAAGAGAGTCTTCGGCGTCCTTGCCGGTGATGTTTTTGTTCGTAAGGTCAACGAGAATAAGATGGTTGTCCGTTCCGCCCGAAAGCAGATTGAAACCGCGCGCCTGAAGACCCTCCGCCATCGCGCGCGAGTTCGCGAGTGTCTGCTTCTGATACTCCTTGAAATCAGGTTTCAAAGCCTCGGCGAAAGCCACCGCCTTGGCGGCAATAACATGCATAAGCGGCCCGCCCTGCACTCCGGGAAAAACCCTGCCGTTCAAAATTTTTTCATGCTCGCTTTTCATCATAATCACACCGCCTCTGGGTCCTCTGAGGGTTTTGTGGGTGGTGGTGGTAACAAAATCGCAATGCGGAACGGGGTCGGGATATATGCCCGCCGCCACAAGCCCTGCGGGATGGGCGATGTCCGCCATAAGCATCGAGCCCGCCTCGTCCGCTATCTCGCGGAATTTCTTAAAATCAAGCTGCCGAGGATACGCGCTGAAACCGGCAACAATCAGTTTCGGGTTGTGTTTAAGGGCGAGGTCTCTGATCTCGTCATAGTCTATGAGAAAAGTCCCGGGGCTCACGCCATAGGAAACCGCGTTGTAATACCGCCCTGAAAAATTGACTTTACTGCCGTGCGTAAGATGGCCGCCGTGCGCCAAATCCATTCCGAGAAATGTGTCTCCGGGGCTCATGCACGAAAAGAAAACCGCCATGTTTGCCTGTGCGCCTGAATGCGGCTGAACGTTGGCGCAGTCCGCGCCGAAAATCTTTTTCACTCTGTCGCGCGCAAGGTCTTCGGCGATGTCAACAAACTCGCATCCGCCGTAATATCTCTTGCCCGGAAGCCCCTCGGCATATTTGTTTGTCAGGACACTGCCGAGCGCTTCAAGCACGGCGAGGCTGACATAGTTTTCAGATGCGATAAGCTCAATTTTGATTTCCTGGCGCTTTAACTCGCGCCTGATGGCATCCGCGGTTTCGGGGTCTGTTTTTTCAAGAATTGACAAAGTTCCGTGTCTCCAAATGAATTTTTTACAACGCTAACAAAATTGCGCGCTTTTCGCAAATGCGAGTCATTTGTTTTGTAGTTTGAGTTATCTTTGTGCTATGGGTTATAATGAAAGACAAACAAGATGTTCATCTTACTTTTGGGAGAAAGTTCGTGAGTCTTCTACCTACTAATCAGGTTTTGTGTGGAGATGCCGTTCAAGAGTTGCAAAAACTTCCTGACAACTCAATTGATTTGATAGTTACTTCGCCACCGTACGATCAATTAAGAGACTATAAGCATAACTGCAGGTTTGACCTTCATGCTACAGGGCTGGAAATCAATCGCATACTGAAGGATGGTGGCATTGCTGTTGTGGTTATTCAAGACCAAACCAAAGATTTTGGGAAAACATTAACATCATTTAGAACTATAGTTGATTGGGTTGACAACATCGGTCTAAAATTGTTTGAGACAGTCATATACAGAAAACACGGCTCGGAAGGTGCTTGGTGGAAGAACAGATTCAGAATTGACCACGAGTATATGCCAATCTTTCTTAAGGGTAGGAAACCTCAATACTTCAATAAAAACCCCCTGAAAATTCCTTCAAAACATGGAGGAAAAGTTATGACTGGAAGTGGGAGCAGGAAAACAAACGGAATCACTCAAAAAACCGTAACAAGATTAATAAACAAAACGAAATGTAGGGGGTCTATATGGAACTACTTGATGGCGGGAGATAAGAACCCGCTTAAAAGGAAGCACCCTGCGGTCTTTCCCGACCAAATTCCATATGATTTCATTCAGTGTTTCTGTCCACCAAATGGGATTGTACTCGACCCCTTTGGAGGGTGCGGTTCTACCGCTGTTGCAGCCAAACAGTTGGGCAGAGACTTTATTATCATTGATATTGAAAAAGAATATTGCAACTTGGCAGAGCAAAGAATTAGAGAAACCCAGAAACCTCTTCAAATGGCGGGATAGTAACTTTACACTTCTATTGAATATTCAATTCTGTCTCCTGCTGTCATAGCAAGGGAGAAAGGATTTTTGAGAAAAAGATCCTCGTAGGTTTTATTGTTCAACCTCGTTCCGTTGTTTGAAAGCATATCCTTGCTAAACGCTGTAACTTGCAACTCATCCCAGCAATTCCATTTACTTGATTGATAACTCCACCCAGTCAAAGAAGAAAGCTCATTGATGAAACCTTTAATCCTTTCAGCTTCATTTATATGTATTTCATAAAGACCATTTCTATTAACAATGTTGATAATTTGACCTTTAGTATTCGTTATTTTGAGTTGGTGACCACTCCTTTTGTTTCGCCCCCCTTCAACAAATAAGTTTCCGTCAAAAAAACCACAAGCATTGTATTGGTCACGAACCTTGAAAAAATTTTCCAATTCATTCATTGCTGTATAGAAAGTGAAGTTACTATTGCACAGAAGAATATTGAGAATATGGGATTTGTTGCTTGCGCCTAGATAATGTATCCAGTCCAAACAGTTTTCAGGATATCCAAAAAGGTTATTGCAAACTCCATCAGCAAACAAAAGTGGTGCAATTGCTTGTGGGCAAATGTCCCCAGACGCTAATTTTCCACCACCTTGCAACAGAGAAAGTAACAAGTGGATAGTTCCAAAAGGATATTTTCTTTGAAATGATTCTTTTCCATCAAATCCCCTCAAAAGATTGGGGTTAATACAGCATCCAAAATTGTGATTGCTGAGTTGAATTCTACGATTGTATTCCAAAAGATGGTTTCCAATACTTTTGACTCCTGCTCGGTTAACTTCGCAATCCATAAAAATGCAATCGTGGTAATCAATCCCATCCTTAATAGCCAACGCCTTGCCATCATAGACCCCGACAATTCTCCAATTGAGCAGGGTGGTTAGCAACAAACCGCACAAGAAACCGTCACAGTCTGGGCTGATAATGCAATCGTGATTATCAGAAACAATCCATTGATGTGTTTTGATTATCTCTGCATAGTCCATGAAGTCTTCAAGAACATTCTCTTCAAAAAGACTTGTGGGACCTTTTTCATCTTTGCTGTATTTCGAAGTATCGTTCATTTCTTACCTTTTAATAAAAAAAGAAACATCTTTTTTGTAGATTCGAGAAAATGACTTCAAAAGAACAACATCTATACGAAATTGACCTGACTCCAGCTTTGATATGTAGGACTGAGTTGTACCGAGAAGTTTCGCTACTTGACCTTGCGTATAGCCCTTTTGCCGCCGAATTTTCTTCAACTGTTCAACTGCATAACGATGTTCTCGTGAGTAAATTGACTTCACAAAGCAAAGTGTATTATTCCCTTGTGGCATATTCCAAATTGGCATAAATCCTGCGTATCACCAATCGACTCTTTGAAAGAAACGCAATTAAAACCTATAGTTAACAAATTCAAAGGAGTGTTAAACGGGTGGCAAAAACCACAAAACCGCCTTTGCTTGTGAAAGGCGCGCGGGAAAACAACCTCAAAAACATCAATGTTGAGATTCCTGCGGGCAGTTTTACCGTTGTGACCGGACTCAGCGGTTCGGGCAAATCATCACTCGCAGTGAACACAATTCATTCCGAAAGTATGAGGAAATACATCCAATGCCTTTCAACTTACACGCGGCAGTTTCTTGACCGCGCCGCCCGCCCGGATGTTGACGCGATTGAAAACCTTCCGCCGTCAATATCCATAGAGAACAGAAACCGGGTTCAAAACAACCGCTCCACGCTCGGCACAACAACGGAAATTTACGACTACCTGCGCCTGCTGTTCGCGAGTGTGGGGAAAGTGTTCTGCCCTGACTGTGGCGAAGAAGCGAATAAACATTCGCCCGAATCAATAGCGGAGGCGGTTTTGCCGTCCCGCGAAAATTCCGGCGGCGGTGAGAGCGCGCTGATATTTTTCGCGCCTTCCGCAGGCGAAACCGCGCAGAGGCTTCTTAAAAAGGGATTTTTGAGGCTGTTCACGGAAAAAGAAGGCGTTTTCAAAATTGATGAAAACACCGAACTTCCACCCGGTTGCGGTGTTGTTGTTGACAGAATAAAAATCACAAAAAAATCGCAGGCGCGAATGATTGAGTCTCTGGAAACCGCTTTCAGGGAAAGCGAAACCGTTTGTATCCGCACCGGAGACAAACCCCCTCTTTCTTTCACGCGGGAGCTTTCGTGCGCGAAGTGCGGGCAGGTTTTTTCAAAGCCGTATCCGGCGATCTTTTCATTCAACAGCCCTCAGGGCGCGTGCGGAAATTGCAACGGTTTTGGAAACACGCTGGAAATTGACCGCTCGCTTGTAATTCCGGACGATTCAAAAAGTTTGAAGGGCGGCGCGGTTGAGCCGTTCGCCCGGCCTTCTTTTGGATTCGCGCGCAGAAAACTTGTTGAACTCGCGGAAAAAAATGGAATTGACCCCGACTCTCCTTTTTCAAAACTTAAACCGGAGGAAAAGGATTTAATTTTTCACGGAAACGGCTCGGTCGGAGTCGCGCGCGGCGGAATCGGGGGATTTTTTAAAAAAATCGCACAAAAAATCTACAAGGTGCAGAACCGTGTTTTTCTTTCACGCTACCGCTCGGCAAGGGTTTGCGGCGAATGCGGCGGAAACAGAATCCGCCCCTTCGCGGCGGCGGTAAAAATCGGCGGACGCGGAATAAGCGAGTTGTGCGAGATGCCGATAGGGAAACTTGTTGAGTTTTTCTCGGAAAAATCGCTTTCAAAAATTCTGTCAAAAAATGAAATAAAACTCGCGGCGGATGCACTGAAAGAAATTCAAGATCGCTGCCGTTTTTTGAACGATGTGGGGCTGGAATATCTAACCCTTTCGCGCCTCACTCGCACACTTTCCGGAGGGGAATCCCAGAGAGCCACACTCGCATGCCAGATTAGTTCGGGGCTCACTGAAACTCTTTATATTCTTGATGAGCCGTCCGTTGGGCTGCACCCGCGCGACACGCGCAATATGGTTTCAATAATTAAACGGATAAAAGAAAAGGGAAACACGCTCATAGTCGTTGAGCACGACCCGGACATAATAAAAGAGTCCGATTACATAATTGAACTTGGCAGAGAAACGGGGGAAAACGGGGGAGAGATTGTCTATCAGGGCGCGGCGGGAAAACTTATTTCGCGCGCGCGGCACTCATACACGGGGCTTTATCTTTCAGGCGAAAAATCCATCAGCGTTCCACTGAGAAACGAAAAAAAACGCACGGGAAAAATAACCGTCATCGGCGCCGCTGAAAACAACCTGAAAAATATAGACGTTTCCATACCCCTGGGAACACTGGTCTGCGTAACCGGAGTTTCGGGGTCAGGCAAAAGTTCTCTTATAAAAGACGTTCTTCACAACAATCTGGCAAACGCGCTCTACGGAGAAAACTTTGCCGCCGGCAAATGCGAAAAAATCATCGGCTCCGAAACCGTCCGTGATGTTGTAATGCTTGACCAGTCGCCCGTTGGAAAAAATTCCCGTTCAAACCCCGTTACATACATAAAAGCATATGACGCAATACGCAAACTGATGTCTTCAAGCGCGGGTGCGAAGGAAAACGGTCTTACGCAATCAGATTTTTCCTTCAATATCCCGGGCGGCAGATGCGAGGCGTGCGAAGGCGAAGGGGTTCAGAAGATAGAGATGCTTTTTCTCGCCGATGTTTCGGTTATATGCCCCGAATGCGAGGGGAAAAGATTTAAAACAGCGGTTCTGGAAACAAAATTCCGGGGTAAAAATATAGATGACGTTTTGAATATGACCGTGAGCGAAGCGGCGCAATTCTTTTCGGATTCGCCCCCGATTGTGAAAAAACTTAACGGACTGCTTGATGTGGGACTGGGTTATTTGCGTCTCGGACAGCCCGCGACAACTCTTTCAGGCGGAGAGGCGCAAAGAATAAAAATAGTCCGCGAACTTTCAAGAAAAGACGGGGAAAACATTCTTTACATTCTTGACGAGCCGTCCATAGGGCTGCATATGGAAGATGTGAGAAAGCTGCTCTCCGTGCTTGAAAAACTGATTTCCGCCGGAAATTCAGTCGTGGTGATTGAACACAATCCGGAAATAATAAAAACCGCCTCACACATAATAGACCTCGGTCCCGAAGGCGGGGAAAACGGCGGGGAAATAGTGGCTGAGGGAACTCCCGAACAGGTGGCGAAAAATAAAAAATCCGAAACCGGCAAATTTTTGAAGCCCCTTCTTGAAAAACTGAAATGAAAAAATATTTTTCGTTTGTAAAATTTGAGCACACGCTTTTTTCCCTGCCGATGGTGCTCGCGGGCGCGCTTTTTGCCGCTCGCTCCATTCCGGACACACAAACGGTTTTGCTTATCCTATGCGCGGCTGCGGGGGCAAGAACCGCCGCAATGGCAATTAACAGAATCGTTGACGCTCAAATTGATGCAAAAAATCCGCGGACAAAAAACAGGGCGATTCCGGCCGGAAGAATAAGTAAAACCGAAGCATATGCGGTTGCCGGCGGCGGGCTCGCGGTCTATTTCGCGTCCGCTTACATGATATGCCCGCTTGTTTTTTTTCTTTCGCCCATACCCGTAGCCATGTTCGTTGCCTACCCTTATTTGAAACGGGTAACGCCCCTGTGCCATTTCGGAGTCGGCGCCGCGCTCGCGCTGGCTCCGGCAGGCGGATGGGTGGCGGTTCACTGCTCTTTTGACGACATTTTTGTCCCCTTAATGCTCGGTGTTTTCACCCTTTTCTGGGTTACGGGTTTTGACATTATTTATTCAATGGCGGACGAGGATTTTGACAAACAAAACGGACTGCGCTCAATCGTTTTGTCGCTCGGAAGGGAAAAAGCGCTGTCGGTTTCAACCGCACTTCATGTTCTTTCAGTTTTCCCCTTAATCGCCCTGCAAGTGCGCGAATTCGGAATGAACCCGTTTTCACTCGCGGCGCTTGGAGCGCTTTGCGCCGTTTTTGCCCTTCAACGCATAAAAGCGTCAGACACGGATATTGCGTTTTTCAAACTCAACGCAGGCGCGGGCGCAATTGTTTTAGTTTTTACTGTTTGCGGGATATACTTTGCGTGAGGTTAGCGGATTTTGAGAACAATAGTGGGAATAACAGGCGCTTCGGGCGCGGTTTACGCCGTTGATTTTCTGCGCAAATGCGAAGGCGACAAATACCTGATCGCGAGTAAATGGGGCAAAGCGGTTTTGAACGAGGAACTTAACGTCAAGGTTGAAGAACTCGGGCAATGGGTAAAAAAAACCTTCAGCGATTCCGACCTCGCATCCCCTTTTTCTTCGGGAAGCAATCACTTTGACTCAATGGTAATCGTGCCGTGTTCGGTTTCCACTCTCGCGAAAATAGCAAACGGCATATCGGACACTCTTATAACAAGAACCGCTCAGGTGGCGCTTAAAGAAAAAAGAAAACTCATAATAGCCCTCAGAGAAACTCCGCTCAGCACCGTTGCCCTTGAAAACGCCGCCCGGTTGTCGGGATACGGAGCAATCATAATGCCCATAAGCCCGCCGCACTATTCAGGCGCAAAAACCGCCGGGGAACTGGTGGGCGGCTTTGTGGAAAAACTTCTCTCCGTTGTTTCCGGCGAGTACCCGAACGGCTGGCGCAATGGAGATCTTGAGTGAGCAGCACCTTCCGCAACTTGCGCGAATACATATCGCATCTTGAAAAAAAAGGGGATTTGAGGCGAATCAAAACCGCAGTTGACCCCGAGCTTGAAATCACTGAAATCGCCGCGCGCGAAATGAAAAAGGGCGGCCCCGCGCTTTTGTTTGAAAATGTGAACGGCTCGCCGTTTCCGCTCGCCATCAACCTTTTTGCTTCCAGGGAAAGAATTGAAACCGCTCTGGGCGGCAATCCGCGTGATGTCGGCGAGGAGATTGTGGAAATTTTTGAAAAAATAAACCCGCCTTCCGCGCGGGGAATTTTCTCCGCACTACCGAAAATGACGCGCGCGCTGTCAATGAGAACAACAAATTCGTGGGGCGGCGCACGTGTTCAAAAAAATGAAATCGCACCCGACCTTGAAAAACTTCCGGCGATAAAATGCTGGCCCCAAGACGGCGGAAGGTTCATCACCCTCGGGCTTGTGATAACTCACAGCCCGGTTTCAGGCAGGAGAAACATGGGGCTTTACCGTCTTCAAATATACGATTCGAAAACCACCGGAATGCACTGGCACGCGCACAAAGGAGGCGCGGCGCACTATGACGAGGCGGAAAAACTCGGGCGCGGCCTTGAAGCGGCAATTGTGCTCGGCGGCGACCCGGCTTTGATATTCAGCGCCATCGCCCCGTTGCCCGAAGGTATTGATGAAGTCGCGTTTTCGGGCTATCTGCGGCGCAGAGCGGTGGCGATGACGAAAGGCAAAAGCGTGTCAATAAAAATTCCCTCCGAAGCGGAAATGATAATTGAGGGAATCGTCCCGAAAAATATCAGACGCACCGAAGGACCGTTCGGCGATCATTTCGGCCACTATTCAATGCAGGCGGATTTTCCGGTTTTTCAGGCATCCCGAATGACTTTCGCGGACGGCGCGGTTTTTCCCGCCACGGTTGTCGGCAAACCGCCGCAAGAGGATATGTATCTGGGAATCGCGGCGGGCGAAATGTTCTCGCCGCTCATAAGAATTATCCATCCCGAAATAAAGGATATGTGGGCGTGTCCCGAAGCGGGATTTCACAACCTTCTTTTTGTCAAGGTGGACGAGAGATATCCAAAAAACGCCGTTAAATCCATGCTCGCGCTGTGGGGCACGGGGCAACTCGTACTGACAAAATGCATGATAACGGTTTCGGGAGATGTCAACCTGCGCGATTTTTCCGCGATACTTGAAGAAGTCGGAAAGAACTTTGACCCTTGCGATGATTTTCTGCTTATTCCCACCGCGCCGCTTGACACGCTTGACTTCACAAGCGGAAGTTTCAATGTTGGAAGCAAAATGGGAATAAACGCGGTTAAAAAACCCGGCAAACCGCCCCTTGAATACTGCTCTTCCGTTCCCGACCCGCGCGAAAAACATCCGGAAATAACAAACTGGCGCTTACTCGCGGGCGGATTTTTTGTGGCTCAAGTGAAAGGCAATCCCAAAGGGCTGATAAGGCGCATTTTTGAAACTCCGGGTTTTGAAAAAATCAGAATCGCGGTTCTTGTGAGCACGGATATTGACATACACGATGACACCGAACTTATATGGGGAATTTTTACGCGCTTTGACCCGCGCCTTGATGTGGAGTTTGAAGAGATGAACCGCTTCGGGTCCGATATGAAACGCGAGGGCCGCATGGGAATAGACGCCACAAAAAAGGAGTGGTATCCTGAGGTTACTGAAATGACGCCTGAAATCAAAACGAAAGTGTCTGAAAAGTGGAACAGTTACCGGAACTTATAGAAAAGCTGTGCGTTGACAAATCCCTGCTTCCCATTTTCAAAAAAGTGGAAGCCGGAGAGCGTATTTCGTTTGATGACGGCATCCGCCTGCTTGAAACCGATGACATGCACACGGTCGGAATAATGGCGGATTTTATAAAACGCAGAAGAAGCGGCAACAAGGTCTATTTTGTCGTCAACCGGCACATCAATCCTTCAAACATCTGCGCCATTTCGTGCAAGTTCTGCGCTTTTGGAAAAACAAAAAAAGCGGCGGACTCTTATGAGATGTCCATACCGCAGATTGTCGGTATGTTGCACGAGGATTTGAGGGAAGTCCACATAGTCGGCGGGCTTCACCCCGATTGGGAGTTTGACCACTATCTCGATATTGTGCGGGCGATTAAGGAGGCGCAACCCGGGTGCCATATTAAAGCGTTCACAGCGGTTGAAATTGACTGGTTTTCTGAAATAAGCGGCAAGTCGCTTGAACGCGTGCTTGAGGATTTGACAGATGCCGGAGTGAACGCGCTCACGGGGGGCGGCGCGGAAATTCTGCATCCCGAAATCAGAAAAAAAATCTGCGCGCCAAAAACCGTGGCGACCAGATGGGAAGAAATTCACAAACTCGCTCACGGTATGAACATTCCAACAAATGCCACAATTCTTTACGGCCATCTGGAAAAGCCGTTTCACGTCATAGACCATTTTGAGCGACTCAGAAATATTGAGGACGAAGCGCCGGGATTTTTCGCATTTATTCCGGTTCTGTTTCAGCCCGAAAACACGAGGTTGGACAACATACGGCCCTTCCCCGCTTCATACGATATGAAAATTCACGCCGCCGCACGTCTGTTTCTGGACAACATTCCGCACATCAAAGCTTATTGGATAACGCTCGGCGAAAAAGCCGCGCAAGTCGCGCTTCATTACGGCGCGAGCGATGCGGATGGAACGATTATGCGCGAAAAAATCATTCACGACGCCGGAGCGCCGTCCGAACTGGGACACAGCAGAAATTTTATGGTTAATATGATTAAAAATGCCGGATATGTTCCGGTGGAAAGAGACGCGCTCTACAATGAGTTGAGAGTGTATAACTGAATGTGAATGGCTTGAAAAATGACATCTGAAAAACTCATTAATATCAATGACTTCCACCGCAAAGCGAAAGAAAAACTTCCGCAAATGTTTTATGACTATTACGCTTCGGGGGCTCATGATGAAATCACGCTCGCGGACAACCGGGAGGCGTATAACCGCATAAAACTGCGTTACAGGGTTATGGTGGATGTTTCGGAGCGGGATATGTCCGTTGATATTCTGGGGAGCAAGGCGTCAATGCCGATTTTGGTTGCGCCGACCGCTTTTCACGGGCTTGCTTCTCCAGAAGCGGAATGCGCGACTGCGAGAGCAACGGACAAAGCGGAAACGCTGATGATTTTGAGCACGCTTTCAAACACCACGCTTGAGGACGTGAAAAAAGAGACGGCCGCGCCGCTTTTCTTCCAGCTCTATGTTTACAGAGACCGCGCCGCAACCGAGGAACTTGTGCGAAGAGCCGAGGCGGCGGACTACAAAGCCATTGTAGTTACGGTTGACGCGCCGATTCTGGGAACACGCGAACGCGATGTGCGCAACGACTTTCAACTGCCCGAAGGACTTACCATAAAAAACATGAGCGCCGCGCATATAGAAAAAATGAGCGGGGAAACCGGCTCGGGGCTTGGAAACTATTTCGCATCCTCAATAGACCCTTCCCTTTCGTGGAAAGACATAGCGTGGCTCGGCGGCATAACAAAACTGCCCGTTCTGGTTAAGGGAGTCGTCCATCCCGAAGACGCGAAACTCGCGCTTGAAAACGGCGCGGCGGGCGTTGTGGTCTCCAATCACGGAGGCAGGCAGTTGGACACGAGCCCGGCAACAATAGACGCTCTGCCCGACATTGCCGAAGCGATGGACGGAAAGGGAACCCTGCTTGTGGACGGCGGAGTGCGGCGGGGAACCGATGTTTTCAAAGCGCTCGCGCTCGGAGCGGATGCGGTTTTAGTCGGAAGGCCTGTTCTGTGGGGCCTGGCCGCGGACGGCGGGGAAGGCGTCCGCCAAATTCTTGAAATCCTCCGTACGGAGTTTGACAAAGCGATGATGCTCTGCGGTTTTTGCTCAGTTGACGAGATTAAAAAGAAAGGAAAAGAAATTCTTTTCTAATCACAACAAATTGTAAATCAGCATAAAGATGTAGCGCATATTAGGGCTTTGTTTCTGCGCGTTAAGTTTGGGTTGCAGGTTGCTTATCCCCCCGAAAAGGGTTCCGTTGTAAGCACCGGCAACGACGCTGAACTCCTTTAAATCAATAAGCGGCTCGGACGGATCCGAAAGCGGACGAACGTTTCTTTCGGCGGCGCTGATTCTTATGCCGTCTCCTTCAACTCTTGCGAGAAACCATCTCTGGGAGTCCGGCAACATATACTCGATGCCGTCTCCAACTTTCTCTTTGAGAATATCCCACTCCTTTTGCGGCGGGTCGCCGAAGTCAATCCTTCTGTCTCTGAGCATTTCATGCCACCTCCCGTGTTTGGCTTGGATTTAATATAACTGAACTATACAATTAGCCGGAAATGGAAGAAACCCTGCAACAGCTCGCCGAACAGATTGAAAAACACATTGAACAAGGCTCCCGCGCCGAAATTTCAAACGTACTGGCGGGGGTTCACCCCTCAAAAATAGCTGAAATCATTGACCAGATGGATCGGGACGCGCAGGCGTTTGTGCTTTCATCTCTGGGCAGTCATAGGACGTCCGAAGTGCTTCCCGAACTGCACGAAAGTTTGCGTGAGGAACTGCTTTCCATCTTTGACGAAGAACAGATAGCAGACATTGCCGAAGAGATGGATTCTGATGATGCCGCCGACCTGATTCACGAACTGCCCGAAGAAAAAGCCGAAGATGTTCTTGCGAAAATAGATCCCGAAGAGCGCATGGAAGTTGAGCCGCTACTCAAATATCCCGATGACTCTGCGGGCGGCATTATGCAAACCGAAGTCCTGGAGGGGTCGCCGGAGTCGCCTGCGGGAGAAACCATTGAAAAAATAAGGGAGCTGTCTCAATCAAATCAGATTGAGGAATACCACAGGATTTATGTCGTTGATAAAAACAACAAACTCGTAGGCACGGTTTCGCTTGGAAAACTTGTGATTTCCAATAAAACCACTCCGCTGTGGAGCATTATGGAATCGGTCTCGCCTGAGACGACTCTTTCCCCGATGACGGACCAGGAGGAAGTCGCGCTTATGTTTAGAAAATACGACCTGATGTCCGCGCCGGTTGTGGATGAAGAGGGGAAACTTCTCGGCAGAATCACCGGTGATGACATAATGGACGTCATCGCCGAAGAGTCCGAAGAAGACCTTTTGAAAGCGGCGGGAGTGGGAGGGGATCATCTGCATCCCATACACACTCCCACTTTTGAAAAGATCAAAGTGAGAATACCGTGGATAGTTCTCACGCTTCTGGGAGAGCTTCTCATAGCGTTTGTGGTTCTGCATAACTTTCAGGTTACGCTTGAGCAGTTCGCCATACTCGCCGCTTTTATGCCCGCAATTATGGCGGCGGGCGGAAACGTCGGGGTTCAAACAAACACCGTGGTTATCAGGTCTCTCGGCATGGGAACTATCCGCGGCGGACAAGTCATGTCCATACTTTTCGCGGAAATGAAAGTGGGGTTAATTCTCGGTCTGCTTTGCGGAATAATGGGGGCGTTCGCGGTGGAGTTTATAAACGCCGGGCAGCCGAACAACGTGATGGTCGGCTATGCGGTGTTCATAGCAATGATTTCCGCGACACTGGCGACCTCCTCTATCGGCGTCGTGCTTCCGATGGCGCTTAAAAAATTCAACATAGACCCCGCCGCTTCATCAGGTCCGTTTCTTATGATGTTTAATGACATTCTCGGCTCTATTTTCTATCTGTTTGTGGGAACAATACTGCTATTTTGAAAGGGCTCGAGATAAAAACCTGCAAGGCTCTTCTCATTAAAAAAATTCCAATTGGAGAGTCCGATGTTCTGGCAACACTGTTCACAAGGGATTTCGGCAAAATAAAGGCGGTCGCCAAAGGCGCCGCTTCAAGCAGAAAACGTTTCGGCGGCGGGTTGGAATTGTTCGCCGTTCTGAAAATTGAAATAAGTACGACCCGTTCGGGCCGAAGAATTCTTCAAGACTCAGTCGTTCTGGAAAGTTTCGGGCGCGTGGCGGAAAACATGAGTGTTTTTCTCAAAGCGAACTGCCTTATTGATTTTATAGACGCCGCTTTTCCCGAAGAACAAACCCCGAACGAAACCGTTTTCAACGAAGCCGTAAAAGCCCTTTCCGCCATGAGCACGGGAATCGGGGTTGGCGCAATGTTCGGATTTCAGACCGCCGTGCTTGAAAGTCTGGGATACTCGGTTGACCTTTCTCGCTGTGGAGAGTGCGGAGGCGAAACCTTTGAGAGCGGGCATTTAGTTTTCCCGACCGGTGTTTTTCTGTGCGAAACCTGCGCCTGTGAATCGGAAGAAAAACCTGTCAGGAAAATCAGCCGCGCGGGGGTGGCAAAGGGCGGCGCGGCTCTTCAGGACATCAACTGCCTCAACGCTTTCTTTCAGTATCAAACGGGCGCGGTATTGAAATCCGCGAAAGTTCTGGAGAATATGCTGGGTGAATGAGTAAGAAAATGAAAAACGGAACGAACTATTCCGTGTCCGGATTTTTGTTCGGTTCCATGTCATGCGGAATTAAAAACCGCAAAGACGACCTCGCCCTGATTTACGCTGAAAAACCCGCCACAGCGGCGGCAATTTTCACAACAAACAGGCTCAAAGCCGCTCCCGTGCTTCTGGGAATGGACAGAATTAAAAAAGGCGTCTGTCAGGCGCTTTTGATAAACAGCGGGCACGCCAACGCGATGACCGGTGGCGAAGGGGAAAAAGCCGCTAAAACAACAACGCTTGCTCTCGCGCGAAACTTAAAAATCCCCCATTCCCTCGTAATTCCGTCGTCAACGGGGCTGATTGGCGGAAAATTTCCGGCGGAGAAAATCACAAAAGCGCTTCCGCGCCTTGTTTCCACACTGTCGCCCGATGGGGCGAAAAAAGCGGCGGGCGCGATAATGACGACCGATAAATTTATAAAAATCGCCTCACGAAAAATAAAAATCGGCGGGAAAACCGCAACCGTTTGCGCGATTGGAAAGGGCGCGGGAATGATAAATCCCAATATGGCGACCATGTTGTGTTTTATTTTGACGGACGTCAAGATTTCAAAACCGTTTGCCGCGAAAACCTTGCGCGAAGCGGCGGGAACTTCTTTCAACCGCATAATTGTGGACGGCGAAATGTCAACGAACGATTCGGTGTTTCTGCTTTCAAGCGGGGTGGCGGAAAACAAAACCCTTTCCGCCGTGAGCCCTGATGGACGGCGATTTGCCAAAGCCGTATCGGAGGTCTGTTTTGACATCGCCAAAATGATCGTTCGGGATGGCGAAGGCGCAACCAAAGTGGCAAAAATTGAAGTTGAAGGCGCGAAGAACGGGGCGGACGCCGAAAAAGCGGCGCGCGCTGTCGGCGGTTCGCTTCTCGTAAAGTGCGCGCTGTTCGGAGAAGACCCGAATTTCGGCAGGGCAGCTTCCGCAGTCGGGGCTTCCGGAGCAAAATTCAATCCGGCGAAATTGGACATTTGGATTGACAAACTGAAAGTGGTTAGCCGTGGAACGGAGATGCCCGGCGCCGAAAAGAAAGCCGCAAAGTTAATGAAAAAAAGCGAATTTACAATTAAAATCCGCCTCTCCGAAGGCAAAGCGAAAGCGTTTGTTCTCGCGTCTGATTTATCGCTTGATTATGTGCGCCTGAATTCGAAATACAGAAGTTAGCGTGCGATTTCAGAAAGAGACGAAAGCCCTTCCCTTTCCATAAATTTTACGAGCCCTCTGTTTATGTTTCCCGCGACCCACGCGCCCTCACCTCTTATCGCGGTGAACACTTGTAGCGCATTTGCGCCGGCTTTGAGTTTTTCAAGCGCGGTTTCGGTGTCTTTTATTCCGCCCGAGCCGATTATGGTGATTTTTCCTTGCGTCTGCGAGCGGATATACGCGATTCTCTCGGTTGACAGTTTTCTGTAATCCGCATCGTCCCCGCTTATTCCGCCGTTTTCATTCTCCCACCGCAAGCCGTATTTGGCTTTAATCTGCGGCGAATCGGTCGTGTTTGTCGCGATAATTCCCGCCGCGCCGGAAGACAGAACCACCTCTATCACATCATCTATTTCAGCAAACGAAGTTTCAGGGGATATTTTCGCGTAAACGGGAATTTTCTTTTCCCCCCTCGCAACAACAACGCTTTTCAGTATTTCCCGCAGAGCGTCTTTTTGTTGCAAACCTCTCAACCCCGGAGTGTTGGGCGAGCTGACATTAACCGCGAAATAAGAAGCGAACGGAAGAAGTTTCCGTGCGACTTCGGCGTATTCAGCGGGAGCGTTATCCCCGGAAGAGTCTTTGTTCAGACCGATGCTTATTCCTATCGGCATCGGAAGCGGAGACACATTGCTCAGGTTTCGAGCGACTCCGTCCGCGCCGGGGCTGTTAAAACCGAGACGGTTCAGAAACACGCCCGGAGCCAGTGAAAAAAGGCGGGGCTTTGGGTTGCCGGGTTGCGGATGCAGAGTTACCGAACCGATTTCCGCGCACGAAAACCCCATCGCCCGCAATCCGGCCACGGCTCTGCCTTTTTTGTCCCACCCTGCGCCGACAATCAAAGGATTTTCAAGACGCAAGCCGTCAATTTCGGTTTCAAGACGCTTATCCGAGAATCTTCTGCCGCCGTTAGTGGCAAATTCCGCGAGCGAGAGAGTCAACGGGGTTTTTGCGGCGAGATGCAGGCTTTCAATCACCGCAGAGTGAAGGGTTTCGGAATCAAACCGGTCAAGAATCGGGTTCACAAAATTTTTATAAATTGACATCAAAACCCGGCTACACGTTGAAACGGAAAAGCATAATATCGCCGTCGCAAACTTCGTAGTCTTTTCCCTCAGACCTCATTTTTCCGGCTTCCTTCGCCGCCGCCTCGGAACCCGCTTCAATGAAATCCTCGTATTTAATGGTTTCAGCCCTGATAAAACCTTTCTCAAAATCCGTGTGTATGGCGCCCGCCGCCTGAGGCGCTTTCGTGCCGCATTTTATTGTCCACGCCCTTGCCTCTTTCGGACCGGCGGTGAAATACGTTATCAGCCCAAGCCCGCCATAAGCCGCGCGCACAAGTTTTTCAAGCCCCGTTCTCTCAATGCCCATTTCGTTGAAAAATTCCGCCCTTTCATCGGGCGCCAGTTTTGATATTTCCTCTTCAATTTTCGCGCACACATTCACAACGGGGCTTGAAGTTTCGCCCGCGCGGCGCTCAACGGATTTGGAAAACTCAGAATCCACCGCGACGTCATCAACGTTGCAGACATAGAGAAGCGGCTTCGCGGTAAGAAGAAAAGATTGCAGTTCTTTGTCAATTTCCACAAAATCGGGATTGGCGCGAACCGAATTGCCTTCCTCAACAAACTCGCGCAACTTCGTAACGATTTCCAGATGTTTTTTGACCTCTTTGTCGCCGCTTTTCGCCTGTGAAATGAGTTTTTCCTCCCTTTTTTCAAGTGTTTCAAGATCTTTCAAAACAAGTTCGTTTTCAATTGTCGCGATATCACGCGCGGGGTCAACGCCGCCGTCAACATGGGTTACATCACCATCTTCAAAGCACCTCACAACGTGAACAATCAAATCCACTTCGCGTATGTGCGAGAGAAAAGCGTTCCCTCTGCCCTTGCCCTCGGACGCGCCCTTGACCAGCCCGGCGATGTCAACAAACTCAATAAAAGCGGGGACTGTTTTTTCCGGTTTCACAAGCGACTCTATTTTTTCCAGACGCTCATCGGGAACGATTGCTACGCCCACGTTTGGCTCTATTGTGCAAAAAGGGAAATTCGCCGCTTCGGCTTCGGCGCTTGTAAGTGAATTGAAAAGCGTTGACTTGCCGACATTTGGAAGCCCGACAATGCCACATTTGAGTCCCATAAATTGCCCCCTGTAAAAAGCGGGGTGAATGACCGGATTTGAACCGGCGACCTCCGAGGCCACAACTCGGCGCTCTAACCAGACTGAGCTACACCCACCATAATTTTTCGCGCCCGAGAGGATTTGAACCTCTGACCTACGGATTAGAAGTCCGTTGCTCTATCCGGGCTGAGCTACGGGCGCAATTACGCACAAACTACTCTGTAGCGTTCGGGGCGAGAGGACTCGAACCTCCGACCCCGGCGTCCCAAACGCCGTGCGCTACCAAACTGCGCCACGCCCCGAAGTGCGGGTTTATTATACATCACTCACTCCGCCATTCGGAACTTCTTCCAATACCGCACAAGTCCGCCGGTGTTCATTCCGACCGTGTCGGTATTTCTATACGCATCAAGCAATGCCGGCTCGTCCCGGACAGATGTAACACGGTCTTCAATCTTTTTTTGAAAATCGCGCGCGATTTCACTCTCGTCATCCCCCTTTTCAACCCTCGCGCCGACCCATGATGAAAACTCCTCAAGCGTTTCAGACAGATTATCAAGATGGGCTGAAACATCGGTATGCTCGCCGAAGTGGGTTGGACACAGAGAATCCGGCGAGATTTCGCGGATTTTTTTCACCGTTCCCTGCCACAACTCTATGTTGATTTCAGGTGGCGGCGTGGGCGGAATTACGGCGCCGGATTTTATCCTCACTCCCGCCGCATCTCCGGCGAAAAGTGTTCCGTCCGCCAGATAGCAGTGGTGGTGCCCGGCGTGTCCGGGCGTGTCAAAAACCCTTATTTTTAAATCACCTATCGAAAGCGTCTTGCCGTCTTCAACAATCATAACCTTGTCCTCCGCAATGGGTTGCACATCGCCCCAAAGCGTTTCCATCTTGTCTCCAAAAACCCGCGCCGCGGACGCCACAAGGCGCTCAGGCGCGGTTAAATGCCCGGCGCCTTTCGGATGCACATACACCTTTGCACCGTTTTGAGCATACCTCCACGCCCCTCCACTATGGTCAAGATGAATGTGTGTAACAAAGACATGCCGTATGTCTTTGAGGCGAACTCCGTGCTCCGCGAGCCCCTTTTCAACGCTGGTAAAAGTGGTTGAGGGACCGCTCTCTATCAAAATCGCACCGTCTGAACTGTCAAGCAGATATGATGCTATAACATTTGGAGAAATAAAATTGTGGTCTATTATCTTTGCTTTCATAAATTAAAATTTACTACCGAAACAGTTTGTTCACAAGACAGAGAAACTAATGACCCCGCTTCTTAAACTTAAAACCCCCGAAGGTTGCGCGGAAATATGGGCGAAACTTGAAAACCTTATCGGCGCGGGCAATTCCAAGGAAAGAATCTGTTCGGCGATAATCGCGGATGCGGAAAAACGCGGAATTCTCTGCGCGGGCAAAACTGTTGTTGAGGCAACAAGCGGGAACACGGGCGTTTCGCTTTCTCTTCTGTGCGCGTCAAAAGGGTATGAAACGGTTCTTTTCATGCCTGAAAGTGTCGCACCCGAAAGAAAATCCCCTGCCAGAGTTTACGGAGCGCGGATCTTTGAGACCCCCGCGAATGAGTTAATGAACGGAGCCGTAAAAAGAGCGCGGGCGTTCGCGGAAGAAAACCCGGACACACACTTTTTCACGGACCAGTTCTCAAATCCACTCAATCCGGAAACCCACCGGCGGGAAACCGCGCGGGAAATCATCACGCAGATGAAAAAAACTGACGCGCCCGAAATAGACGCCTTTATCATGGGAGTCGGCACCGGGGGAACAATTACGGGTGTGGGAACAGAGATTAAAAAAAATTTCCCGGACACGGAAATTGTCGCCGTTGAGCCCGCTTTATCGGCAGTTTTGTCCGGCGGCAAGGCCGGAAAGCACTCAATCCCCGGCATAGGGGTCGGTTTTGTGCCGGATGTTCTGGACACTAACTCCTATGACCGCGTAATCACCGTTACGGAAGATGAAGCGCGGAGCGGAGTTGCCGAACTCGCGCGAAACAATGGGCTGTTCGCCGGAATGTCATCGGGAGCAAACTACACGGCGGCAATGAAAGTGGCTCTGGAACTTGGCGCGGGGAAACGCGCGGTTACGATTATCTGCGACTCAGGAGACCGCTATCTTCCGGTAAAATAGAACGGATTGAAACACACCGCCGCGTGTGATATTTTCACGGAGCAGAAATTCAATGAAAAGCAGTATATTCAGGAACATATTTCTCTGGTTGGTGATTTTTGTCGGTCTGGTGGCATTTTATCAGTTCAAGAGCCCGGCAGTCAGCAAACCGCTGGAAATATCATACAGCCAATTCCTTTCACACCTTGAAGACAAAAAAGTCGACGAGGTCAAAGTTACTCTTGAAAACAGCCTCGTTGAGGGCTCATTCACCGAAGGGTTTTTTCCGTCCAAAACCGCACCCGCTGACGTTGCCGCCGCGCGCAAAAGCAATGAGGCGCGCTCTCCGGTTCAGTTCAAAACATTCGGGCCCGTGAGCGAAGATCACTTGCTTAAAGAGCTAATAAACAGTGGCGCGACTTTCAGTTACGAAAAAGATTCCGGCAGAACTTTCGGAAAACTTCTCATCAGTTGGGGACCGTTTTTGTTCCTGATACTGCTTATGGTTTTGTTCCTGCGTCAGGCTCAGGCGGGCGGTTCGCGGGCAATGTCTTTCGGAAAGAACAAGGCAAAAATGCTAAATAAGGACAACAACAAAGTTACTTTCAAGGATGTGGCGGGAATTGAAGAAGCCAAGGAAGAAGTCGGCGAAATCGTGGAATTTTTGAAAAATCCGATGAAATTCACTTCCATCGGAGGCAGGATTCCCAAAGGGGTTCTGCTTGTGGGTCCCCCCGGAACCGGAAAAACGCTTCTCGCCCGCGCCATCGCGGGGGAAGCGGACGTACCTTTCTTTCTTATAAGCGGAAGCGACTTTGTGGAGATGTTTGTCGGCGTGGGAGCGTCAAGGGTCAGAGACCTTTTCACTCAGGCGAAGAAGAATTCGCCCTGCATAGTTTTCGTTGACGAGCTTGACGCAGTCGGCAGACACAGGGGAGCCGGGCTCGGGGGAGGACACGACGAAAGGGAGCAAACACTCAATCAACTTCTTGTGGAGATGGATGGTTTTGAAAACAACGAGGGAACAATAGTTATCGCGGCGACAAACCGCCCGGATGTTCTTGACCCCGCCCTCTTGCGCCCCGGACGGTTTGACAGACAGATAGTCGTTCCAAAGCCTGACCTCAGAGGGCGCGAAGCCATTTTGAAGGTTCATTCGGAGGAAACCCCGCTTCATCAAAATGTTGACCTCGCCGTAATCGCCCGCTCAACACCGGGTTTTTCAGGCGCGGATCTGGAAAATCTCGTTAACGAAGCCGCTCTTCATGCGGCGCGGACGGAAAACAAAATGATCTCAATGGAAGACTTTGAATTTGCCAAAGACAAGGTGATGATGGGAACGGAGAGGAAAAGTCTGGTTATAAGTGAAAAAGAGCGCGAAATAACCGCCTACCACGAAGCCGGGCACGCCGTTGTCGCGAAACTCACTCCGGGCACAGACCCCGTGCACAAGGTAACAATTATTCCGCGTGGAATGGCTCTGGGGCTCACTCAGCAAATTCCCGAAGAGGACAAATACACGCAGTCGCGCTCTTATCTGAACGCGTTGATTATGGTTCTGCTCGGCGGGCGCGCGGCGGAGGAGATTATTTTTGGCGAGCGCACAAGCGGAGCCAGCAATGATTTGGAAAGAGTGACGGAAATCGCCAGAAAAATGGTCTGTAATTGGGGCATGAGCGAAAAAATAGGCCCCATATCGCTCTCCAAAACGGAAGAGCAGATTTTCCTCGGCAAAGAGTTCGCCAGAACTGTTGACCACAGCCAGAGCACCGCCGAAGAAATAGACAGGGAAATTAAAGCGATTGTGGAAAACAACTACGAAAAAAGCAAACAAACCCTGCTTGACAACATCGGCATTCTCAAATCAGTCGCCAAACGGCTTCTCAAAAAGGAAAGCATAAACGGGTCTGAAATTGACGAAATAATGGGCGCGTCGGATCTTTTCGCGAAACACTTCAAAAACGAAACGCGCGCGGAACCAAATCCCAAAATGACCCCCAGTCCCACATAATGAAAAACGGCGCGAAAAAAAACACGCAGCAAATGCGCCCTTTGAGAATAAAAAACAAAACCTTTGACATAACAAAGACGCTCGTAATGGGCGCTTTGAACCTGACTCCCGATTCTTTTTACAAAAAAAGCAGATGTTGCGGAACGGTTGACGAGTCTCTTTTCAGAATTGAGCAAATGCTCTCCGAAGGCGCGGACATCGTGGACATGGGGGCGGAATCCACACGCCCGGGCTCGCTTCCGGTTTCAGAAGAGGAAGAAACAAACCGCCTGATGCCTGTTCTTGAAAGGTGTGCGAAAGAGTTTCCCGACATGATTTTTTCCGTGGACACAACCAAAACCTCGGTCGCCGAACGGGCTCTTGAAAACGGCGCGGCAATGATAAATGACATAAGCGGATTGACCTTTGAAGACTCCATCGCGAGCAAGGTCTCCGAAGCGGGTGCGGCGATTGTCCTGTCGCACACGCCCGCGCGCCCATGCGAAATGCAGAGATGTGCAGACTATGAATGCGTTGTAACAGAGGTCAAGGAAGCGCTCAACAAATCGGTTTGCAGGGCGACCGAAGCGGGAGTGAGCGCGGAATCTATAATCGTTGACCCGGGAATCGGTTTCGGAAAAACCGGAGAGCAGAACCTTGAAATCCTGAACCGACTTGAAGAGTTTTCAGAAATTGCCGCGCCCGTGCTGGTCGGAACTTCACGCAAATCGTTCATAGGCAGAGCGCTCGGCGGGCTTCCACCGGAGGAAAGGCTTGAGGGAACCGCCGCAACCGTGGCGATAGCGGTTATAAAAGGTGCTTCAATCGTGCGCGTTCACGATGTGAAAGAAATGGCACGTGTGGCTAAAATGTCGGACGCTATAAAGAGCGGTGCGGCATGAGCGAAATCATTGAAATTCTCTCGCTGGACTTTTCGGGCGGCTTTGGTTTCAAGGACGCCTTCGATTTGCTTGTTGTAACTTTTGTCATTTACAAACTGATTTCCCTGCTTAAAGGCAAACGCGCGATACAAATGATGGCCGGTCTGTTTTTTCTTTTCGTCTTCTATCTTTTGTCGGAGAAAATCGGGCTGTTCACGATTAACTGGTTTCTCGGAGAGTTCCTGAGCGCGATAATCATAATTATTGTCATTCTGTTCCAGAGCGACATAAGAAAAGCGCTCACGAGCATCGGGCGTGGCTCGCCCTTTCAGCAATTTTTCAAACATTCCGACTACAAAGAAAAAACAGTTGACGAGATTGTCAAGGCGGTAAATTATCTGGCAAACCGCAAGATAGGTGCGATAATAGCAATAGAGAGAAGCAACAGCCTTCTGGATTACGCAGAGAGCGGAATCGTGGTCAATACGGAGGTGTCTGCGGAAATTCTGATAAGCATATTCAACCCCGGTTCACCCCTGCACGACGGGGGAGTGCTGGTTCAGACAAACAAAATAACTTCGGCGGGTTGCTTTTTCCCGATAGACACAAATCCGGATATTCCCAATCACCTGGGAACACGCCACCGCGCCGCATTCGGACTGTCAAATGAAACAGACGCAACGGTTGTTGTTGTGTCTGAGGAAAGAGGAGAAATTTCGCTTGTCACTCAGGGCAAGATTACCCCCGCAATAGAGACAAACACGCTCAGAAAGGTGCTTGGAACTCTGCTTCAAGGGGCGGAAAACTGAAGAGAAAAACTATGACATCTCCGCAAAATAAAAACAAAGAAATTTTCGCGCCCGCCTCACAGCAAACAAAGAAAGCGGCCGGGGGCTTCAAAAATAAAATGACACTGGCGGGTCTCGGCAGATGGATAGGTGGCACAATCAGGGGCTTGCGGGAAAGGTTTACGACCATCAGTTTCGGGCGGCTCGTGCTTGCGTTTTTTCTCGCGGGCGCCATGTGGTTCACAGCAAACTACGAATCGGATTTGGAAAAAAATGTTGAAATACCGATTAATTACCTCAACCTTCCTTCAAGTTTTATTCTCAGTAACAAACCGTATCTGCCGGGCAATGTAAAACTCAGAATCAAGGGGACACGCAGTCAGGTTTCATCGGTCTTAAAAACCAATACCTCAATAAATGTGGATTTGAGCGGTAAAACCAGAGGGATTTACACGCACCGTATCAGCCCCGAATCGGTAAATCTTCCGCGAAATGTGCAAATTGTCAGCATAAGTCCGCGCGAAATCAATCTTGACATAGACACAATTGTCGAAAAGTTCGTGTCGGTAAAAGCGGAAATTGGCGACCCGTCGCTTGGCTATCAAATTGAGGGCGAAGCGGAAATCAGGCCCTCTACGGTCAGAATCAAAGGTCCCGGCAAAGTCATCCGCGGCATAAAAGAGGTGAAAACCGTTCCGGTCTCCATTGAAAAGGAAACATCGGCTTTCTCGGTGGATGCGGAGCTTATATTCCCTGACTCCCGCATTGAATTTCCGGAAATTCAAACTGTAAAAATAAGCGTCAAAATAGTTGAGACTTTCATCGAAAAAACATTCAAAGGGCTGGAAGTGAAAACGCGCAAAATTCCCGAAGACAGAAAAATCTCAATAAAACCGGAGACTGCGGACATAAAGTTTCAAGGACCCCATTCTCTGATAAACAAACTTTACGGAGACGATATAAAAATCTACATCAATGAGAAGTCCATGGAAAAACTTTCCATTGGCTCGTCAATAAAAGCGAAATTAATTTACGATTATCCGCATAAAGACAAAATAAGTGTGGTGGAAATAGTGCCAAAAACCGTCAAACTCACTTTGGAGTCGAAAAGATAGAGTGCCGCTGAAACTGTTTGGCACTGACGGAATAAGGGGACATTCCGGCAATTTTCCGATAGACAAAATCGGCTCCCGTAAAATTGGCTTTGTAATAGCGCAAACCCTTGCGAAGCAGGTGGACGCACCGCAAGTCGTTATCGGACGCGACACAAGAAAAAACGGCGACAAACTTCAGGAAGCCCTTTGCAAAGGGCTCATAAGCGGCGGAGCCACAACCGTTTGCGCGGGAGTCTGCCCAACTCCGGCGGTTGTTTCCCTGATTTTTCAAAACCGTGCGGACGCAGGAATTATGATCTCCGCCTCACATAATCCGCCGGAATATAACGGCTTCAAAATCTTCAACGCCGAAGGTTTCAAAATCCCGGACGAGATTGAAAGAGAGATTGAAGAGCGCTTTGAAAAGTTGAGCGAGCCGCCACCCGAACCGGAAAAGCCCGTAAATTCAAACGAAGAACCAAAATGGCGTGAAGCGTATTCACGCTCCCTTGAAAGCTCTGCGAAAGGCGTGCGCGATTTTTTTGAAATTAAAATTGCGCTTGACTGCGCGAACGGCGCGATGTCTGAAATAGCCCCTGAAGTTTTTGAAAAAACCGGTGCGAAATTATCGGTAATCGGCAGGGAACCGGACGGCAAAAACATAAACAAGGGCTGCGGAAGCCTTGAAACCGCACTTCTCGGCCATGAGATAAGGCAAAGCGGAGCGCTTTTTGGAGCAGCTCTTGACGGAGACGGAGACAGAGTCGCTTTCTGCGATGAGAACGGCAACGAAGTGGACGGCGACATCATTCTCGCCCTTTTCGCGCGGGAAATGTTTAAAAATGGAATGCTTAAAAAGCCGCAAATTGTCGCAACCGTTATGAGCAACAAAGGGCTTGAGATTTTCCTTGAAGAAATTGGAATAAAACTTCTCAGAACCAATGTTGGGGACAGAAATGTGGCGGATATGATGCGAAGTTCCGGGGTGAATTTCGGCGGCGAACAATCCGGGCATCTGATTTTTTCAGACCACAGCACAAATGGAGACGGACTGCTCGCCGCCCTGCTCGCGGCGGACATCGTAAAGAAAAATAACAAACCACTTTCGCGGCTCCTGCCCAAATTTGAACTTTTTCCGCAAATTTTGAAAAATGTGAAAATTTCGCGCAGAGAGCCTTTTGACACAATGCCCGAACTACCTCAAACCGTGGCAAAACTTGAAAAACAACTCGGTAAAAGCGGCAGAATTCTTACACGCTATTCGGGAACGGAGCCACTTGCCAGAATTCTCATTGAGGGGGAAAATTCTGATGCAATTGAGCAAGCCGCGAGTGAACTTGCCGGAATTATTGAGCGGAGAATCGGATGAGTCTGAACGTCAACATAGACCATGTCGCCACATTGAGACAGGCGAGAGGAGAGAGTGAACCAAGCCCCGTCAAGGCCGCGCTCGCGGCTGAAAAAGCCGGTGCCGCCGGAATTGTCGCACATTTGCGCGAAGACAGGAGGCACATTCAGGATGCCGACATTTACGAACTCAGAAAGTCAGTAAGAACAAAACTGAACATGGAAATGGCGGCGACCGATGAAATGGTAAAAATCGCCCTCTCCGTGCTTCCAGACATGGCAACGATTGTTCCCGAAAAGCGCGAAGAATTGACAACCGAGGGAGGGCTTGACGTTTTGGGAAACCAGTCGCGGATTAAGGGAGTTATCTCCGAGCTGTCCAAAGAAAAAATAATGGTAAGTTTGTTCATTGAGCCGGATTTTGATCAGATAAAAGCGGCGGCGGATATTGGCGCGAACATGGTGGAAATTCACACGGGTGGATGGGCGTGCGCGGACGGAATTCAAAAAGAAAACGAACTCCGGGCGATAGAGAAAGCCGTTTTTCTGGCACGGGAGTTGGATTTAAGGGTTTCCGCGGGACACGGGCTTGATTATGAAAATGTGAGTTTAATCGCGAAAATTGCGGGTGTTGAGGAATTAAACATAGGATACGCAATAATCTCGCGAGCTGTTTTTGACGGAATTGAGAAAGCCGTGAGCAGTATGATTAAAAAAATTAACACCACTTAAAAACGATGATAATCGGAATTGGAACAGACATTGTTGAAAACGCCAGAATCGCGCGTGTAATTTCGCTACACAAAGACAAGTTTCTGAAGCGGCTTTTTTCCGAAACGGAAAGAAAACGGTTCAATAAATTTAACGGCGACGAGCGGATAATTGGCGCTTCCTTCGCGGCGAAAGAGGCGCTTGTCAAATCGTTGGGAACGGGCTTCAGATACGGCATAGCGTTTTCCGACATTGAAATTGTCAGAGACCGGCGTGGCAAACCACTTGTAAAACTTTCCGGCAAAGCGGGTGATTTCGCGCGCAAAATGGGCGCAAAACACATACACCTTTCCATATCGCATGAAAAATCCCACAGTGTTGCAGTTGTTATCCTTGAGTCTTGAAAATGAACGGACTGGAATATCTTCGCTCGCTTAACCAGCATTCGGTAAAGCCGGGACTTGAAAGGGTTACTAAAATTCTTCGCACCCTCGGAGACCCGCACCTTGAAATAAAAACCGCCGTCGTTGCGGGAACAAACGGCAAAACTTCCACTTCTTCAATGCTCGCGGAAATTCTTTTCCGGGCAGGTTTTTCAACCGGACTTTACACATCTCCTCACCTCGTGCGGGTCGGAGAGAGGATAAAAACAAACGGGAACGACATGGAAGACGGCAAATTGAGCGAACTGATTGAAAGGGTTCACAGTATTTGTGAAAACGAGAATGTCCGCGCAAGCTATTTTGAAGTCCTTACCGTAGCCGCGTTTATATTTTTCAAGGAACAAGGGGTTGATTTTGCGGTGCTGGAGACCGGCATGGGCGGAAGATGGGACGCCGTAAATATCGCGAGCCCGCTCGTTTGCGCGATTACAAACATTTCGATGGATCACGCGCAATACCTTGGAAATACCGAGGAAAAAATAGCCGGGGAAAAAGCGGGAATAGCAAAACATGGTGTCCCCCTGATTACAGGAGCCCGCGGCGGGGCTCTTGCCGTGATAGAAAAAACATGCGCCGAAAAAAAGTCTCCGGTTTTGAAAAACGGAGAAGATTTTGAATGCGCGGAAAACAACGGCGGTTTTTCATATTCGGGAAGAATTTGGAAAATTGAAAATATAACCCCCGCGATGAAGGGACCTTTTCAAATCTCCAACGCCGCAATTGCCCTTGCCTGTGCGGAAATAATCGCGTCTCAGGGGTTTGATATTCCGCTTAAAAAGGCAAAGGAGGCGATTGAAAAAGTCCGGGTGGGTGCGAGAATGGAGTATGTCAGAGAAAATCCGCCCTTTATTATAGACGGAGCGCACAACACCGAATCAGCGCGGCGACTTGCCGAAGCCATCGCGAAAAATCATCCGCACGAGCGGTTCGTTTTTATCGTGGCAATGTCTGATGACAAAAATCACGCGGAATTTTTAAGGGAAATAGAGACGGTCTGTTCACGCCTGATTTTAACGCGCTCACAAAGCGGCAGAAGCGTGGACGCGGAAAAACTTTTGAAATTTGTATCGGAAGGAATTGAAGTTGAGACGGCGGACAGTCCTGAAAAAGCGCTTGAAAAAGCCGAAAAAACCTCCCTTCCCCTATGTGTTACAGGCTCGCTTTTTTTCGCGGGCGAGGTAAGGGAGTTAATTTTATGAGAATGGCTCAATCAAGCCCGGCAAATTCGCACATCGTATTGATTTTGGAAAATGCCTGACTCCCTATTTCCGTTTCCAGGTCGCTTTTGCCGTGTTTGGTCGTCAAAATTATCTTTTTATTTGCCCTGTATCTCTTGGAAATTATGTTTTCAAGAACGGTTTTTTCCCATTCCGTTAACGGGCGTGAGTCCATGCCAACACTGTCAAGAACAAGAACCTCTGTTTCAAAACACGGAGCAAGCACGGCAATTTCAGAAACCCCTTCTTCCCTGCCTTTCAGTTGAAGTATCAGGTCATTAAAATCAAAAAACAGCCCCTCTATTCCGTTTTTCAAAGTTAAGTCTGCAAGCACCGCGGTGGCAAAACTGGTTTTTCCGCGTCCGGCGGAGCCGGAAAGAACAAAACCTTTTTCGTGCGGATACTTACTGATGAATTTTTGCATGTAGCCAACCGCGTTCGCAATTGAGCCGCTTCCACCGCCTGATTTCAAGCTGGCGGAAATCATCGCAACGGGAATTTTCGCGTTGTTGTATTTTTTCACGTTGTTCAGCGCAGGGGCACAAACCGGACAGGGAGAGGCGTATCTGTAACCTTCTTTGTTTTCAACAACCAGTCCGCCGCCGCCGCATTCTTTACAATCCCTTTTGCACTCGCACACTTCGGCGCGGGCAAACTGTTTGCCCCTGGTTACCCGGCACCCCAGTCCACCGCATTTTTTGCAATCAGCCACTTCACATATCCTCTAAAAAAAACAGTTTTTCCATCCCCGTCTCTTTTATTACCAAATCGTTTATGAAAGCCGAGAGGGCTTTATTTTTTTCGTTTTCATTTATGAAATTTCTGCCTGATGAAGCGATGGTTTCGCTGGCGCGGTTTTTTATGCTTTCCGCCAGCGCAGAATCAAAACCCGTTATAAGTTCGGCACAAACCTGCTCGCGTAGGATTTCAAGAAACTCCGCAACCCCTTCCTGACGAGAGGCGGAGACTGAGAGTTTTTTCTGCGCGTTTTGAAGGCATGCTTTGACGTTTTCACTATCCGTTTGCTCAATAGCGGCGGCGATTTTCCGGGAGACTTGCACTATGGTGGAATGGGTTTGAGTCAGTGCGGGCTGGCTCAGTTCCTCCGCTCCGCCACGTGAACGAATGAAGCGCACGCATTGTGTGATTGTAAGTCTTTTCGGCTCGCGCGCGGTGGTTCTAAGTGCTTCTTTTATCCCCAGAAAAACATCTTCTTTGGAAACCCCCTCGCTTCGCAACTCCATAAGGGTGTGCTTGTCTTCCGATGAAATTATGCCCGCTTTACCGGTCAACGAGCAGAAATAAGCGGTTATTTCCCTGATATATGAGGCAGCGTCAGACATCTATCACTTTCATCTCCCTGACCGCTTCAACGATGTCCGGACGCCCGAAAATGCCTGAACCGCTCACAACGGCATCCGCGCCGGACTTGAAAACCGCTCTGGCTTTTTCAATATCTATACCTCCGTCAACCTCCAGAATCGGGACGCCCTCACCCGGAGCGCCAAGCATTTCGCGCAAGTCCTCTATTTTTTGCAGTGAGGGCTCAAGAAAACTCTGCCCCGAAAACCCCGGTTCAACGGACATCACGAGCACAATATCAGCATGTGACAAGACCGGTTCAAGCACGGAAACAGGGGTGGACGGATTGATGGCAACCCCGGCCTTGACGCCAAGAGCACGTATTTTTTCAACTGCCGAAGAGATGTCTTTTGTGGCTTCAATCTGGACCGTTATGTTGTTGATTTTGTCTCCTCCCGCGCTCGCGAAAGACTCAACAATTTTTTCAGGGTTGTTAATCATTAAATGAACATCCATCGGCGGACACGAAATCGTTGAAAGAGACCGCACAACAGGAACACCTATGCTTATGTTTGGAACAAAACAGCCGTCCATAACGTCAACGTGAATCCAGTCCGCTCCGGCTTCGGCGACTGCAAGAACCTGTTCGCCGAGTTTTGTGAAATCCGCTGCTAATATTGAGGGGGCAACTATCACTTTGGGGATTATACCATAGTTGAAAATTTGAGGTGTGAACTGCAAAAGCAGAGTGTTATAATCCAAAATTCAATGACGGACTCCGGCAAAAAAGACTTCATAAGGGAAGTCGTCGCGCACGACTCTCACGGTGGGAAAAAAATCGCAACACGCTTTCCTCCCGAACCCAACGGGGTTCTACATATTGGACACGCGAAATCAATATGCCTCAACTTTTCAGTTGCGGAGGAAAATTCGGGAACCTGCAACCTGAGATTTGACGACACGAACCCGCAAAAAGAGAGCAAAGAGTTTATTGAAGCGATTAAGAACGACATTAAATGGCTCGGTTTTGACTGGAAAGACCGCCTCTTTTTCGCTTCGGACTACTTTGAAAAGCTGTATGAATTTGCCGTTAATTTAATAGAAAACGGCTCCGCCTATATTGACGACCTGAGCGCGGAAGAGATACGCCAATATCGCGGCACGTTGACCGAACCGGGCAAAAACAGCCCTTTCAGAGATAGAACGGCGGACGAAAACCTGACGCTTTTCAAGAAAATGAAAGAGGGAAAGTTTTCCGAGGGCGAAAAAGTTCTGCGGGCGAAAATTGACATGACTTCAGGCAACATCAATATGCGCGACCCTGTAATTTACCGCATAATTAAAACCCCTCACCACAGAACCGGAGAAAAATGGAGCATATATCCAACATACGATTTCGCACATCCGCTTTCGGACGCGATTGAGGGAATAACGCACTCTCTTTGCACGTTGGAGTTTGAAGACCACCGCCCGCTTTACGACTGGTTTGTTGAACGCCTTGCCGCTCAGACGGGCGGCAGTCCGCGCCAAATTGAGTTCGCGCGGCTTGAACTGAGCCATACAATTATGAGCAAAAGAAAACTGTCCGAGATTGTTGAGAAAGGTGTTGTGAGCGGATGGGACGACCCGCGAATGCCGACAATATCGGGAATGAGGCGGCGCGGATACTCACCCGAAGCCATAAGGATTTTTTGCGACAGAATTGGAGTTACGAAACAGAAAAGCGTCATTAAAGCGGATTTGCTTGAGCACACGGTTCGGGAAACTCTGAACAAAACCGCGCCAAGGCGCATGGCGGTTCTTGAGCCTCTCAAACTTGTGATAACGAACTTTCCGCAAGATGAGGAGGAATTTCTGCCCGCCGTAAATAATCCCGAAGACCCCGACGCAGGGAAAAGGCGGGTGCCATTTTCGCGCGAACTGTATATTGAGCGCGAAGATTTTATGGAAAATCCGCCCAAAAAGTTTCACCGCCTCTCTCCGGGCACGGAGGTCCGGTTGAGATATGCGTATTTTGTCACCTGCGTTGAAATCGTAAAAAACTCAAATGGCGAAGTCACGGAGTTGCGTTGCGAATACGACCCTGAAACAAAGGGAGGGCAGGCGCCGGACGGCAGAAAGGTCAAGGCGACAATACACTGGGTCAGCGCGAAGCATTGTAAAAAAGCTGAAGCGCGGCTTTACAACAAACTTTTTACCGGAGAAACCCCGGGCGTGGACGATCCGGTCAATCCGGATTCGCTTCGGGTTCTGGACGGCATTTTGATTGAACCGTCATTGGAAGACGCGAAAACGGGGGATGTTTTTCAATTTGAAAGAAAGGGGTATTTCGCGGTTGATGAGGATTGTGCAAACGAAGAAAAAAAGATTTTTAACGAAACGGTCGGAATCAGAGGCGTAAAATTTTGACGGCGCAGTTCACTTCTTCCATTTGATGTTGCAACCCATGCTCGGAATCTGACTTTCCGAAGGTTTCTCTCCGGCAATTACGGAGTCAAGCGCGGCTCTTAAATCCGCTCCGGTTACGGGCTTGCCGTTTTCAGGACGGGAATCGTCCATCTGCCCGCGATACACGCAGGAAAAATCCCCGTCAAAAACAAAAAAATCGGGAGTGCATGCGGCGTCATATGCTTTGGCAATCTCCTGGTTTTCGTCGAAAAGATAGGGAAACGGATAACCCAAATGTTTCGCGTCTTCCAGCATCTTGTCGGGGGAATCATCGGGATAGTTTTCCACATCGTTTGAGTTTATCGCAACGAAGGACACGCCTTTGGCGATGTAATCGTCCGCGAGACGGACAAGTCCGGGCTGAATGTGCTTTACATACGGACAGTGGTTGCAAATGAACATAATAACAACCGCAACATTGGACTTGAAATCGGCGAGGATTTTATTTTCTCCACTCACAACGTCAGGAAGGTTGAAATCCGGCGCTTTCATTCCGAGCGGCATCATGTTTGATGGGGTTAAAACCATTTTTACTCCTCGCGGTCAGCCGTTTTGCTCATCTCTAAAACCGTTTTTCTTGTGGGTTCCGTCACAAAACGGCTTGCTTGAAGACTCGCCGCATCTGCACAGGGCGGACTTGTCTCCGCACTCAATCTTGTTGCCGTTTGAGTCCAGAACCTCAAAATCGCCCGATACGATAATGGGACCGTCTTTGAGAATTTGAATTGAGGGTTTCGACATTTCGTTAAATTCCGGCACACACGCCGCGCTTACGGATTAGTTTCAAGCCACTCGCCATATTTTCCGTTTTCCGCCCGCGTGATTTCAAAAAACGCGTTTTGAAGTTTTTTCGTAATCGCACCCGGTTTTCCGGTCTTGATTTTTCTGTTGTCCACTTCGCGCACAGGAGTTATCTCCGCCGCGGTGCCGGTCAGAAAAATCTCGTCCGCGCTGTAAAGTTCGTCTCTTGTGAACCTTTGCTCGCGCAGTTCAATTCCCTCATCAGTCGCGAGGCGTATTACACATTCGCGCGTTATCCCTTCAAGCACGGAAGACAGCGGAGGCGTTTTTATCACGCCGTTGCGGACAATAAAAATGTTCTCGCCGCTGCCTTCAGCGACAAACCCCTCAGCGTCCAGAAGAATGGCTTCGTCAAAACCGGCGGACACCGCCTCCTGCTTGGCGAGAACCGAATTGACATAGTTACCGCAGATTTTCGCCTTCGTCATAAACGAATTGACATGCATGCGCGTGTAAGAGGAAATTTTTGTTCTGATGCCGTTGTTTAGTCCGTCGCTTCCGAGATACGCACCCCAATTCCACGCGGCGATTGCCGTGCCGACCGGATTTTTCGCAGGCAGAATACCCATCGCGCCCGAACCGATAAAAGAGATTGGGCGGATATACGCCTCTTTAAGGCGGTTTTTTTCAAGCAGTCCGAAAATCGCGCGTCTTATCGTTTTTTTTGTGTGCGGAATCTTCATTCCGGCGATGTGGGCGGACATAAAAAACCTGTCAATATGGGCGCTAAGTTTCAAAACGGCGGTGTGCCCGTCTTTGACGCTTCTGTAAGCCCTGATACCTTCAAAAACCCCCATTCCATAGTGAAGAGTGTGGGTCAGAATGTGAATATTGGCGTCATTCCACGGAACAAACGAGCCGTTGAACCATATAAGTTTCGGCGTGCCGGTTTTAGCGCTCCCGCTTTTCTTTGATGAAGTTGGCATTAGAAAAAATCCGTCCGCTTTTATCGGGTTTCAAGGCGAACAATCAATCTGTGTAGGGCAAATCCTATATTGTAAAGCGTTGATATTCAAGAAGCACGGGCGCATGCACCCTTTGCCGCCCTTTGTGTTAAATTAAGTCGTTCCAAAGAGCCCTCAAATGAATTCCGAAAACGGCGAAAAAAAAGTTTTGTTTATCAATCATTCCGTTCGAGACGGCGGACCCGGGCGAAGTCTTTTCTACATCCTCAAACACATTGACAGAAAAATCATCCGCCCTTTTGTTCTCATCCCGCGCGATGACATCTTTTCCGAACGGCTTAAAGAAGAAGGCATATACCGCGATGTGATTGTTGATTCCCGTTTTCCCGACGGGCTTTTCCGCCCCGTTTCCGAAAGGTTTTCCGTGAAGCCGGGTGTGGCGGGCTTTTTTACCCCCGTTCTCACAGTTTTTCTAAAAACCGCCTATGCGGCCGTGAATATTGGAAAGATAGCCGCGCTTACTTTCACTTGCGGCGGATTGTTGCGCGAGCGGCGCATAGATTTAATCCACTGCAACGGCACAATAGCGAAAATCACCGGCGCTTTTATCGGCTTAATTCACCGGCGCCCCGTGGTCTGGCATGTGAGAAACATACAGCAAACCCGTTTTCTCAAATTTGTGATAACCCGCCTCGCCTCTTTGAGTGCGGTGAAAAAAATAATCTGCGTTTCGCAGGCAACCGCCCTGCAATTCGGCGGCAACCCCAAAGTGCGCGTGATATACAACGGCATTGATCCGGAAGATCTTGAACGCCAAACCTCAAGTGGGGTTTTGAGAAAGGAGTTTTCCATCCACGAAGACTCAATCGTAATCGGCAACGCGGGAAGAGTGGTTCCGCGCAAAGGATACGGGCATATGATTGAAGTGGCGGCTGCTCTTTTGAAAAACGGGGATTTGAGAAACAGGGTCAAGTTCGTGATTGTCGGTGACACGCCCGGTTTTTTCGCGAAAAATCATCTGTCTGAAATAAAAGCGCGCGTTAAGCACATGGGAATTGCGGACAGTTTTATTTTCACGGGGTTTAGAAAAGATGTGTCCGGCTGTCTTATCGATTTTGACATTTTCCTAATGCCATCCAACTATCCCGACCCTTTTCCGCGTTCGGTCATAGAGGCAATGTCTTTCGCAATACCGGTTACGGGTTTTAGAGTGGGAGGTATAGAGGAGTCGGTTGAGGACGGCGTTACGGGGATTTTAAGCCCTCCGGGAGACACTTCGCACATGACCGAAAGCGTCCGCAAACTTATTGACAATAAAGATTTGAGAAAATCAATGGGACAGGCGGGACGGCGGCGTGCGGCGAGTTTATATTCGGCAAAAGACAAAACGGCGGAGGTTCAATCCGTGCTTGTTGAGAATTAAAATCAGCCTCGTTTGGCGGCGCCCTTATTTTCCCTTTTGCGGAAAAACAGCCGAATCGGCGTCCCCTCAAAACCAAACTCTTTCCGTATTCCGTGCTCAATATATTTTGAATAATTAGCCGGCACCGCCGCAGATGTGGCGTTTGTAAAAATAACAAAACCCGGCGGCTCAACGCGAACCTGGCTCATGTAATACGCCTTGAACTCGCGCCCGCGAAAAATGGAAGGACCCACTTTTACGGCTCTCTTGAGAAAGTCATTCAATTTTCTGGTGGAAACTTTTTCCCCGTGCCATTTGTGCGCTTTGGTCACACAGTCAAAAAGCCGGTTGATTTTTTTACCCTCAATGGCGGAGATTTTGACCGTTCTGGAAAAATAGAGCGCACCGCCGAGACGTTGCACGGTTTTTTTGCCGATGTCTTTAATCTCCCGCACGGCCTCGGGCGCGAGATCCCATTTATTGAGCGCTATTACGGCGGATTTACCCCTGTCTTCTATGAGGCCCGCGAGGCGAATGTCCTGACGGGACGGACCCTCGGACGCGTCTATCATAAGCACCGCCACATCGCACGCCGCTATGCTTCTTATCGCTTTGAGCGTTCCGAGCCGCTCAACCGAACCTTCTATTCTCGCCCTTCTCCGCACGCCCGCCGTGTCGGTAATGACATATTCCCCCCCTCCGTATTCAAATGGAACATCAACGGAATCACGCGTAGTTCCGGGAACAGGGCTGGTTATCATCCTCTCTTTTTTGAGGATTGTGTTCACAAGCGTGGACTTGCCGACATTGGGCTTTCCTAAAACGGCAATCCGTATGGGTGGGTCCGCATCGCCGTTCTTTTCCGCTTTTCCCGGTGGAAGCGCGGCGACAATGTCATCAAGAAGTTCGTATGTGTTGCGCCCGTGAAGGGCGGAAATTCCCCTCATTTTCACCTCTCCGAGAAAGTGAAAATCATCAACAGACTTCTCATGCTTTTCGTGGTCAATCTTGTTCACAAAGCAGAAAACCTCTTTTCCGCTTTTTCTGAGCATCCGCATAATTTCGGTGTCTTCGGGAACGGGATTTTCCATTCCGTTGAGGAGCATCACTATCAAATCCGCTTCCTCAATGGCAATTTCCGCTTGCTCCTTCGCGCCCGGCGGAGCGGCGTCGCTCCCGAGCGGCTCAAGCCCAGCCATGTCCACGACGGAGAAATCTCTGCCGTTCCAACTCATATCGGAGTAAATTCTGTCTCTCGTAACCCCGGGCTCGGATTCCACAATGGCTTTGTCGGTTCCGGTGATTCTGTTGAACAGGGTTGATTTACCAACGTTGGGTCTCCCCACGATTGCCACGAGAGGGACTGAGCGGTTTTTGTTGCGGACGGGCATGGCGGTTGGGAATTATATATTATTCGGTTATGTCCAAAGAGCACGACGCGGGAAATGTTTCCGTCTCCGTTACCGACCGGAGCGGGTTCGCGAAAAAAAAACACTTAAAACTGATAGCCCTTTGCGCCCGCAAAACCGCAGCCCTGTTTTCGCTGGGAGGCGAGGTCAGCATCGCCGTTGTTGATGACGCCGAGATGAGAGAACTCAACAGAATCTACAGAAAAATCTTAAAAACAACGGATGTTCTCTCGTTTGAGCAAAACACCAAAGAGCTCGCGGGCGATGTCGCAATTTCGATTCAAACAGCCCGCAGACGCGCCGGCCTCTACGGTATAACGTTTGAGGAGGAAATCAAACGGCTCGTCATTCATGGCATCGCCCATCTTGCCGGGCACACGCATAAAAAGAAAAAAGAGCGCGAAAAAATGCGCGCCGAAGAGTCAAGAGTTCTCCGCGCCGTCGCCGGGCTGTGAGTTGTCCGGCTGTGGGGCGGAAGTGGCATCACCTTCGGGGTGAGATTCGGGAGTTTCCGGTTCGGGTCTGAGCAAAGTCGGCTCCGCGCCGAGGTCTTTTTCAATCTCCTCAATCTCTTTGAGCGTGGGAAGGTCTGAAAGTTTTTCCATGCCGAAGGTTTGAAGAAACTCTTCGGTGGTTTGATAGAGAAACGGCCTGCCGGGAACATCTTTTCTTCCGCATATTTCAAGCATTCCCCTTTCCATCAGGAGGTTGACCACCGCCGAGGAGTCCACGCCGCGTATTTCCTCAATGTCGGCTTTTGTGAGCGGTTGCTGATACGCGGAGATGGCAAGCACTTCAAGCGCCGCTTTGCTCAAGCGCAGTTTTTTGATCTTCCTGTTAAAGTCCGTGATATCTTCCGCGAACTCTTTTTTCGTGCGGAACTGATAACCGCCCGCGACCTTCACCAACTCAAAGCCCCTGTCCATGCCGTTCCACTCATCTGCGACCTCATTGAACGCGGCGGCAATATCCTCAGGTGAAAGTTCCGGCAAGCCGCTTTTAAGCGATGCCGGGCTTACGGGCGATTCGGACGCGAAAATCACCGATTCAATTATTTTCTTTATCCGACTCTTTTCCATCTTTTTCTCCCTCCGAGTATAAAAGTTTTATCGCGGAAAACGGTTTTTTCTGAAACAGTTCAACAACCTCTTTTCTCGCAAGTTCAAGAACGGCAATAAAAGAAATGGCGATATGGCTTCTTGACGGCTTTTCGTCAAAAAGCATGTTGAAATCCTCAATGACACCCTTCTCCCGTATCTTCTCGTGTATCTCGGAGATTCTCTGCTCAACCGACACGGGGTCTATGGTGAAATATATCTCTTCGGCGTCTCCTTCGTTGATTCTGGCTCTCATTTCGCAAAGCGCAACTATGAGGGGCCACACACCGCTCGCCGCAACTTCGGTTTCAATTTCGGGCTCGCCGAACTCTTCAGAATATCCGAGCCCCTTTGCGAACACATCTCTGCCGAGCAAACTCATCTCACCCATTCTCGCCGCCGCATCTCTGAACCGCTCATACACAACCAGCCGCCGCGCGAGCTCCAGGCGCGGGTCGATTCCGTCTTCCTGCTCATCTTCTTCGGTTTTGGGCAAAAGCATTCTGGACTTTAAAAGCCCCAGTTCCGCGAGAAGCGGAAGATACTGCGCGACTGAATCAAAATCGCCGCGGCGCATAATTTCCAACTGTTTGTTGTATTGCTCGGAGACTTCCGCGATTGGAATGTCATAGATGTTAATTTCGTTTTTCTTGACGAGAGAAAGCAGAAGATCCAAAGGACCCTCAAACTGTTCAATGTCAACCGTGTAGAAACTGTCGTGCCGGGGTTCGGAACCTGAAACTGTTTTTTGCTCAGTCATTGGACGCTTTTAGAAAATCCCGCTTTCTCCTGTAAAAAGAATGACCAACTGCTTCACCGGAGTCCACAGCACGCGCATTACGCTCTCTCCGGCGAAAATAAAAATCCCGAATAGCAAAAGCATGCCGAATTTTTCAAAACGCGCGTAAAAATTCGCCGCCGCGTGCGGAAGAACGCCGTAGAGAATCCTTGAGCCGTCAAGCGGGGGAATGGGGATGAGGTTGAAAACCGCAAGCGCAACACTGTAAACAATAATCAAAAGCAGGAAATTGGCTATAAAACCCAGGATGTTTGATGGTAGAACCCCTTCCGCGCCTCCGCCCGCGAGAAATTGGAAAGCCGCTCCGACGACAACCGCCGTCAGTATGTTTGACAACGGACCTGCGGCGGCAATGTATATCATCTCCGTTTTGGGATTTTTAAGATTTCGCAAATCAACCGGCACGGGCTTTGCCCACCCGAATCCGGCTATGAACATCAGCACAGTGCCCAGAAGGTCAAGATGAGCGAGCGGATTGAGCGTAAGACGCCCCATTCTCCGCGCGGTTTTGTCTCCAAGAGCGTCAGCCACAAGCGCGTGGCTGAACTCATGCACGGTCAGCACAAAAAGTATGACAACCGCCGTTACCGCAATCTGAAAAGGATCAAGGGAAAACATTAAGCCCTCGGATGGAATTTCTCATGGAGCCTTTTTACCTCGCCGCTTTCAACCGAAGTGTAAATTTGAGTAACCGATATGTCAGAGTGTCCGAGAAGCATCTGTATTGTTCTGAGGTCAGCTCCCCTGCTGAGCAAGTGCGTGGCAAATGAGTGCCTCATTGTGTGCGGACTGATGTTCTGCTTTATCCCCGCAACTACGGCGTAAAACTTTATCATTTTCCACAACTGCTGTCTGGATAAACACGTTCCCCTGCGCGAAACGAACAGATACGGGGACCGCCTGCCTTTGAGCAAAGAATCCCTCGCGCCGCCCATATACAGATCAATCTTTTCAAGCGCCTTTCTGCCAATCGGTATGAGACGTTCCTTGTCTCCCTTGCCGCGAACCATAAGGTATGCCTGTGCGCCGTCTCCATGAAGCCAGTTAAGTTCAAGTAATGACAGTTCGGAAACGCGCATTCCAGTCGCGTAGAACAGTTCAAGAATGGCTGAATTTCTCAAAGTTTCGGGCTTTCCACCGGCTTCGCGCTCCGGAGCGTCAAGGATTTTTCCCACGTTTTCCTCAGAAAGCACTTTCGGCAGATTTTTGTCCGTTCTGCGCGCCAGCACATTTTCGGTCGGGTCTGCGCCGACAATTTTTTCGCTTTGCAGAAACTTGTAAAACTTTCTGATGGACGAAAGGTAACGGTTAACTGAACGTGCACTCAAACCCCTGTCTCTGAGGGAAGCGAGAAAATCGTTCACGGCTCCGCGGCCGATATCTGATAAATCGGCTTTGGGGGAGTTTGTTTTCACAAACGAAACAAACTTTTCAATGTCCGAACAATACGCTTTGGCTGTGTTTACGGAAAGCCCCTGAACAACAATCAGATGCCCTTCAAACACCTCCCTTAATTCAAACGGGGAGTTTTCAACAAGTTTTAGGTTCCCACTTCCCATGAGTTAAGGTATTTTCTCTGTTCCGAGGTTAGTTTGTCTATATTTATTCCGAGCGCTTTCAATTTTATGGATGCGATTTGAGAGTCCAGTTTTTCGGGGACACCGTAAACATCGGGCTTGAGATTGCGACCGTTTTTCACAAGATACTCACAGCAAAGAGCCTGATTGGCGAAACTCATGTCCATCACACTTGAGGGATGCCCCTCCGCCGCCGCCAGATTGACGAGCCGCCCCTGACCGAGAATGTTGATTTTTCGCCCGTTTTTAATGGTGTATTCCTCAATATACTCCCTTATCACGCGTTTGGATTTTGTGATTGAAGCGAGTTTTTTAAGGTCTATCTCCGCGTCAAAATGTCCGGAGTTACAGACAATTGCGCCGGTTTTCATCTTCACGAAATGCTCTTTTCTGATGACGTTGAGGTTTCCCGTAACAGTACAGAAAAAGTCTCCCCTCGGCGCGGCTTCACTCATCGGCATAACGTTGAATCCGTCCATTTTGGCTTCAAGCGCCTTCACGGGGTCAATCTCGGTAACGATTATGTTCGCGCCCATTCCCCTCGCCCTCATCGTAAGTCCTTTCCCGCACCAGCCGTAGCCCGCAACCACAAAATTGGTTCCCGATATAAGCCGGTTTGTCGCGCGGATTATTCCGTCCAGAGTGCTTTGTCCCGTTCCGTAACGGTTGTCAAAAAAGTGTTTGGTTTTCGCGTCATTCACGGCGAAAATCGGATATTTCAGTTTGTTCTGTGCGGCGAGGCTTTTAAGCCTTATGACGCCCGTAGTCGTCTCCTCGGTTCCACCGATTATGTTGCCGTAATTACTGCTTTTATTTTTGTGAATTTCCGCCGTAATGTCCGCGCCGTCATCCATTGTAACGTGCGGCTTCATAGCCAAAACGGCTTTGACGTGCTTGTGAAAAGTCGCGGTGCTTTCGCCTTTTACGGCAAAAGTCGGGATGCCTTTTTTCACCAGATACGCCGCAACATCGTCCTGAGTGCTCAAAGGGTTTGACGCACAGAGAGTTACTTGCGCTCCGCCCGCTTTGAGGGTCGTCATAAGGTTTCCGGTTTCTGTTGTAACATGAAGACAAGCCGCAACCCGTATGCCTTTGAGCGGCTTTGTGCGCAAAAAATCCTTCTCTATTGACGCAAGAACAGGCATCTGCTGGGCGGCCCATTCCGCTCTGAGTTTTCCCTGAGTCGCAAGTTTTATGTCTTTAATATCGCTTTTCATTTTTTCTCCTTTGTATTTCCAGGCGCTATTTTCAGAGCGCTTTTTTCAACCCTTCAGCCTTGTCGGTTTTTTCCCAGGTAAAAATATCTCCGCAATCTTCGCGCCCAAAATGCCCGTAAGCGGCGGTCGGCAAATATATGGGTCTGAGAAGTTTTAGAGTTTCTATAATTCCGGCGGGTCTCAAATCAAAATTCTCCCTGATGGCGGAAACTATTTTGTCTTCCGGCTCAAGCGATGTTCCGAAAGTGTTGACCATCACTGACACCGGCTCGGCAACCCCTATTGCATAAGCGAGTTGAACCTCGCATTCCTTCGCGATTCCGCTCGCCACAATGTTTTTTGCGATGTAACGCGCCATGTAAGCGGCGCTACGGTCAACCTTTGAAGGGTCTTTGCCGGAAAAAGCGCCGCCGCCGTGCCGCGCCCATCCGCCGTAGGTATCTATGATGATTTTCCTGCCCGTAAGCCCCACGTCTCCCATCGGACCGCCGATGACGAACCTGCCGGTCGGGTTTATAAGTACCTTTGTGTTTTTCGTAAAAAGAGAGTCGTCTATCACCTGCTTAACCACCTCTTCCACGATGCCCTCGTAGATGGTCTTGCTGTCCGTGTCGGCGGAGTGCTGTGAAGAAACCACAACGGTGTCAATCTCAACGGGTTTTTTGTTTTCATATCTGACCGTAACCTGCGACTTCCCGTCGGGGCGCAGAAAAGGCAGAACGCCTTCTTTTCGCGCGTCCGTAAGCCTTTTTGAAAGCTGGTGAGCGCACATTATCGGAAAAGGCAGCAGCTGCGGCGTGTCGTCATTGGCGTAGCCGAACATAAGCCCCTGGTCTCCGGCTCCCTGCTCCTTGTCGGGACCTGAATCAACGCCTGCGGCGATGTCCTCGGACTGCACGTCGGTTGCCACAATAACCGAGCAGGTGGCGGCATCAAAACCCATTGAACTGTCCGTGTAGCCTATGCTCTCCACGGTCTTTCTGACAGTCGCGGGAATGTTGACCGAACTGGAAGTCGTTATCTCGCCCGACACAACAACAAGTCCCGTTGTAACAAGCGTTTCGCAGGCTACGCGGCTTGAAGGATCCCCTTCAAGCATTGAATCCAAAATGGCGTCTGAAACCTGGTCCGCAATTTTGTCCGGATGCCCTTCGGTTACGGACTCCGATGTAAAAATAAAACTTCCGCTGTTGGACATAATCAATTAAAAGGCAAATCTCTAAAGAAGGTGGAAAAGATAACCGCCCCGCCCTGAATTTCAAACAAGAATCTTTGAAATCCTTTCGTTTCTATCCTTCCTGCTCTCATTCAAAGACGGTGGAATGGCGTTTCCCCTCTGAACCGCCGGACGCCCGGCAACCCGCTCAAACCAGTCGCGCAAATGCGGAAAGCCCGAAATGTCAATATCGGAGGCGCCCGCTTCCTTCACCCAGGGCCACAGAGATATGTCCGCAATTGTGTATTCATCGCCCGCGAGGTAGGCGGCGCGGGAAAGCCGCGAATCCACCACCGTGTAAAGGCGTTTTGTTTCCTTTGTGTATCTGTTAATCGCGTAGGGGATTTTTTCGGGCGCGTAGTTGCGAAAAACATTCACCTGTCCCTGCATGGGGCCCACGCCCGCAATTTGAAACATAACCCACTGCATCACCACGGATTTGCGCTCCGGGTCGCCGGGCAGGAATTTTCCGCTTTTTTCGGCGAGATAGAAAAGAATGGCGCCGGACTCAAAAACCTCAAAGCCGCCCGCGTCTTCATCAACAATCGCAGGTATCCGCCCGTTGGGGTTTATGGCGAGAAATTCGGGCGTTTTCTGCTCATTCTTATCAAGACGCAAAGTGTGAACGGTGTATTCCATGCCCGTCTCTTCAAGCATGATTGAGATTTTTCTTCCGTTTGGAGTCGGAGCTGTGTAGAGATGTATCATTCAGGATTCCCGGCGACGGGAGTCCGGCGAACCACTTTTATCAGTCTTTGCACGGAACCGAATATTCCGGGAACCTTGTTGCCGCCGGAATCAATAAGTTCAAGCAGAAAGGTGTATTCCCCGCTTTTGAGCCCGGTCACAAAAGCCGGCTGCCAGGTGTCAAAAACCTCCAAAGCCACAAGCGAAGAGCGTGAAACGTACTCGCCCTCAAATATAAACAGTTTCACCCTGTATCCGTCCGCGCCAAGCGTTGTGTTTTGCAGGTAAAAATCAACCATTACTCTTTCAGCGTTCCCATCTTTGTAAACCCCTTTCGGGCGGCTGTAAATCAGCGCGGGAGCGGAAAGGTCAAGCGGCGGGCCCGTCAAAGAGCCGACAACATTAAAATTCACAACATGCGCCGCATCCTCTGATTTGATGCTTTCATGATAGGAGCGCGAAGGAAACACAACAAGAGTATGGGCTCCCACGCTCACATTGTTCAGAACAATCGGCTTTGAGACGTCGTAAATTGCCCTGTATGCCTTGTTGTCAACAATCAAGTGAACATGCTGCCCTTTCAAAGAGTTTGCTATCAGGGATTCTCTTTGAACCAGGGGGTTTCTTTGATCCAAGGATTTTTTTTGAGTTTTGGTCTGAATACCGGGTTCAAAACCGGAGACTTCCAGTCTGACTTCGGGGGAAAGAGAGAGAATGGATTCGCCGTTTAGCGGCGAGGCAACCCTCACGCGGGCATCAGGAAAAGGCTGAGACCTCTCAACCTTGACAATGTTCACCTGCGCCGAACACACACTGGCGCCGAACACAAGCGCGGCAGTGGACAAAAAGAGAAACAGGTTCAAAATCTTCATTAAGGGTTAGTTTAACAAGAAGATGCGAAGGGTGAAAGATAATTTGAAAAAAGGGTTAACCCGTGTAGGTTTCGCCCTATGGGCAAAAATCGGCAAACAACGGCTAAAGACACCATTTCGCTTGATATTGTTGCGCGTCCGCGCAGAAACAGAAAGAGCAAAGCCATACGCTCGGCCGTGAGAGAGTCCGTCCTGTCCGCAAGCGATCTGGTCTATCCGGTTTTCATACGGGACGGAAAAGATGACGAAAACATAGACTCCATGCCGGGGAGAAAACGACTTGGGGAAGACGGCATTCTAAAGGAGGCGGAAAACTGCCTCAAAAACGGAATCGTGTCTTTTATGCTGTTCCCCTCAATTGAAAGTAATTTGAAATCCGCAACCGCAAAAGAGGCGGAAAACCCGCACGGGCTTGTTCCGCAAACCGCGCGCAAACTAAAAAAACATTTTCCCGAAGCGATTGTGATAACCGATGTCGCGCTTGACCCGTATTCAAGCGACGGACATGACGGGGTTGTGTCCGCTTCGGGGGAAATCCTGAACGACACAACGGTTGAAATTCTCTGCCGTCAGGCGCTTGTTCATGCCGATGCCGGAGCGGACATAGTGGCGCCAAGCGATATGATGGACGGGCGGGTCGGAGCCATAAGGGAAACGCTTGACGAAAGCGGGCACGCGAACACATCCATACTTTCATACACAGCGAAATACGCCTCATGTTTTTACGGTCCGTTTCGCGGGGCGCTTGATTCCGCGCCAAAATCGGGCGACAAAAAAACCTATCAGATGGACCCCGCCAATGTGCGGGAGGCGCTTCGGGAACTCGCTCTTGACGAAGCCGAGGGCGCTGACATTGTGATGGTAAAACCCGCAAGCCACTATCTTGATGTTGTGAGCGCGTTCAGGGAATCAACAGACCTTCCGGTTGCCGCGTATCAGGTGAGCGGTGAATACCTTATGATAAAATCCGCCGCCGCAAAGGGCTGGCTTGACGAGCGGGACGCGATTATGGAAAGCCTGCTTTCAATCAAACGCGCGGGAGCCGATATGATAGCGACCTACTTTGCCCCCGAAGCGGCGGACTTTTTATCAAACCGGTAAAATTCCACAAAGAAACTCACGGTTCCAAGCAGCTCCACATGGTGGATAACTTCCGGCGCGACAACGCCCGGAGATTTTTCCGACAGTTCCACCTCCGCACCCGCCACCGGTATGTGATATTTGAGCCTGCCGGTTTTGACTACAATTTTCGCCCAGACGCCGGCTTTTGTTGAATGCCCCTTTTTCAGCCCGTCGGGAACGGTGTCATGCGTAAAAACGGGAGACTTGAAATACGGAACAAAATCTTTGGGAATTTCAAACCTGTCACAGCGAACACAGTCCAGCATCGCGCCGATTTTTTCCTCACGCCCTTTTTGTGTTTCCACCCAGCGCCGATTTTGAAACGGTGGATTGTGACGCACATGCAGAGAGTGACCGCAACTGAGAGAGGCGACCCAGTCTCCTTTGTCATCAAGATTGAATGCGGTAACGGGTCGTTCCATTATGGCTTCCGGTTCAGGGATTGACCACGACTTTGCCGAACTGGCTCGCGCTCTCAAGCGCCCTATGCGCTTCGGGGAGTTCGGCAAGCGGAACGGCTTTGTCTATGACGGGCTTGAAAGTTCCATCCGCCGCCATTTTGACAGTTTCCTCAAGAATGCTCTGCGGAGAGTTGAAAACCGTTACGCCGATAATGGAAATATCCCTCATAATAACGGGCCCGATGGCGACCTGCTCCACAACGCCGCCGCCGACAACACCGATAAGAAGAAGCCGCCCGCCGGGTTTGAGAATCTTCATATTCTTTTCCCAGTATGACGCGCCGACGGAATCGAAAATCATGTCCACGCCGCCCTTGATGACCTTGGAAAAGTCTTCTTTTTTGTAATTTACAACTTCGTCCGCGCCGATGGAGCGCGCTTTTTCAAGTTTTTCATCGCTTCCGGCAGTCGCAATAACTTTTGCGCCTAAATTTTTGGCTATCTGGATTGTCGCCGTTCCGGTTCCGCTGCCCGCCGCGTGAACGACAACCGTTTCGCCCTTTTTGAGCCCACCTCTGTTAACGAGCCCGTAAAGCGCCGTAACGTAGCAGATGGGCAGAGCCGCCGCATCATCGTGGGAAAGCCCGTCGGGGATTCTGCATACATTTGCCGCGGGAACTTTCACATACTCGGCGAACCCCCCGTGCCTGTTCGCCCCTATAACGCTCAAACCCTTTTCCGTTTTGACCGCCGGATTGACTACAACCCTGTCTCCCGCACTGACCGAAGCGCCGCTTCCGGCATCCTCAACAACTCCCGATATGTCTATTCCACCGACATGCGGAAGGTCAACGGGGCGCGGCGATTTGCCCGACCTCAGGCGCGTGTCCAGAGAGTTCATCGCGCACGATTTAACCTTTATCAAAACCTCATCCCCGCCGGGCGAAGGCGTTTCAACGTCCTCGTATTTAATTACATCCGCTTCCCCGAATTCGTGATAGATTCCCGCTTTCATTTGATTCTCCTTTTTTTAAATTTTTCCATAAGATACGGAAACACACCCAGGCCACAAGTCCTCTAAACGCGAAAGACCGTAAATGGTCAGCCCTTTTTTCCGCCTCCGAGCGCCCATAATACTTCGGCAACCGATGTCTGTAAACTCCACAAATCGTAGCCGCCTTCAAGAAAAAACGCCGCCGCCCCGCCGCATATCTCTCCGGCAAGCGTCTGAATTTCCGCCGCAAGAACTCCGAAACATTCGCTTGAAAGGCTCATTCCCGCAAGCGGGTCTGCTTTATGGGCGTCAAAGCCCGCTGACACAAGAATAATGTCGGGCTTGTATGAATGCGCGGCTTCAGCAAGCCGGTTTTGAAATATATTGATGTAAGTGTCATCGGTCTGCCCGGCGGCAAGCGGGATGTTCAAAGTGGTTCCGGCCCCGCCGCCGCTTCCCGTTTCCTCCGCGCTTCCGGTGCCGGGAAAAGCCGGATGCTGGTGAATGGAAAAATAGAAAACATCGCCCCTTTCGTAAAAACTGTTCTGCGTTCCGTTGCCGTGATGAACATCCCAGTCAATTATCATAACGCGCCCGGCGGAACGCTCTGCCAGGGCAAACTCCGCCGCGACCGCAACATTGTTGAAAAGACAAAACCCCATCGCCCGGTCCCGCTCGGCATGGTGCCCGGGCGGGCGGCAGAATGAAAAACTGTTTCCGCCGTTGAGCGCCTCGTCGCAGGCGCAAACAGCGGCCCCCGCCGAACGAATGGCGGCGCGCCACGAACCTCCTCCCACTCCCGTGTCCTGGTCAAGTTGAGATAAAGGTTTGCCATCGGTCTGCTGAATGGCTCTCACATAGTCTTCGCTGTGAACGCGTGTCAGTTGTTCCGGGGTTGCGTCTTTTACCGCCATGCGCTCAACAAAAGGGGATACGCTCTCGGCGCTCAAAAGAGATTCTATGGCGGTTATTCTGTCGGGGCACTCGGGATGCATTGGACCATTTTCGTGCTCCTTGCAAACATCGGCGTCTATAAAAACTGCAGTTTTTCCCATTGTCTGATTAAACCTCCGCCTTTACAAAAAGCCTCTCTTTGTTATATTACCCCGCTCCCGACAGAGTTGTGAGAAACAAAATGAAAAAAGACATTCACCCCGAATATCATCCGGTCGTCTTCAAAGACCCTTCGTCCGATTTCGCGATACTCACGCGCTCAACAAGAACCTCGAACGAAACAATCAAGTGGGAAGACGGCAACGAATACACGCTTGTTACGGTTGAAATATCAAGCGGTTCGCACCCTTTCTTCACCGGCAGAGAACAGCAGTTTGCCAAGGAAAGCCGCGTGGAAAAATTCCGCAAAAAGTATGGCGCAGCTCAGGAGCCGCCGGAACCGGAAAAGACTTCCGAGCCCGTAGAGCCTGAGCCGAAACCGGAAAAGAAAGCGGAAGCGGAACCGAAGAAGAAGAAAAAAGCGAAAACCCCGCGCGCGGAAGAATCAAAGCCGGAACAGCCTGAAACTGAGCAGACTAAACCTGCCGATGAGCAAGCGGCCGAACCCGCAGAGCAGTCGGAAAAGCCCGAACCCAAACAGTCCAAACCAAAAAAGAAGAAAAAAGCGGAGCCTAAGAAGTCTAAAAAGCCGGAGAGTAAATCCGCTAAACCCGATGAGACCGCCGAGACGAAAAAAACTCCGGAACCTGAACAGCCCGCTTGACAGCGAGGCGACCGCCTCACAGATTGGAATCTTTCAGATATTTAACGACGTCTTCCTGAATTGACTCGTCAACCATTTTGCGCCATTCACTTTCGTCGCTCTTGATTGAATCCCTGATTTTTGTGGCGGATATCCAACCGATATTTTCGGGCGGGAAAAACTCGTTCATCTCATAACCGACTCCCCTGCCCCAGTTGACGGACTCAATATCGGAGATCTTTATCACTTCAACGTCATCACCTTTGCTCTCATGATATTTGCGTATCATGTTAATCGTCTGCTCCGTTGTGAACGGATTTTTGGGGTCGGGCGGAATGTCTCTGACCATAATCAGGCACGGAACGCCCTTGTCCAGTTTCTGGCACACAAGACTTATATGCCCCTGGTGGTAGGGCTGATACCTTCCGATAAAAATCGCGCGCTTTGTCTTTGCGGGCTCAATTTCCGGATGGCCGTGATTTGTAAATTTCCAATCGGACATTTTTTTCTCCTTTGCGTTTTTAAGAAGCCCCAATTCTACGGATATTCAGACAAGTTTCAAAAAAGCGCTGAAAACAGAATCCGCGAGTTTGCCCATATCGCCCCCGTAAACGCCGATGCCGCGCTCAATTTTCTCCGCGTTAAAACCGCCCAGATCAAGTTCGTGTTTGTTTCCCTCTTTGCCGAGCCAGTCGCGCACCATTGACCCGTTCGTCTCAATATGGAATTGCAATGCGTAGGCTTTTTCACCGTACCTGAATGCCTGATTTGGGAAACAGTCCGAAAACGCGAGGCGCGCCGCGCCCCCGGGTATATCAAAAGTGTCTCCGTGCCACTGAAAAACCTTTTCGGTGCGCGAAAACGCGCTAAACACGGGATCGCCCGCCGCTTCGTCCGTGACTGTGATGTCATACCACCCTATCTCTTTTTTGTCTCCCGCATAGACGCGCGCGCCAAGAGCAACCGCCATTAACTGCGCGCCAAGGCATATTCCCATCACGGCTCTGCCGCTTTTTATGAAATCGCCCACAAACTGCGTTTCGGATTCAAGATACGGATATTTACCGCTCTCATAAACATTCATCGGTCCGCCCATAACGATAAGGGCGGCAAAGTCGTTTGTTTTTTCAGGGACACCTTCTCCCGCGCCGAAGTTCACGGACTGAATGTCAAAACCGTTCTCCCGCATCAACTCTCCGAGCCGACCGGGGGCTTCATACCCCACATGCTGAAAAACAAGCGCTTTCATCAAAATCTCTCAGTTTTTTTCGTCAACATGTCCGAGCGGCATATCCGGCGCAACCCGGTCTCTGATGAGCCGTTTAAGTTCGGCGGCGGACGGAAATCCGCCGTTGTTCTCCCTTGACCATATAATGCTGTCTCCGACAAAAACCCTGAAAACCCCGCCCGAAGAAGGCACGAGCGCAAGTTCTTCTATCTTGTCGCCAAAGGTGGAAAGCAACTCCTGAGCCATCCAGCCCGCGCGCAAAAGCCAGCCGCATTGGACGCAATACTCTATTTTTATCTTCCCCCGCACGGAAATTAAATTAACCGCATCGCGGAAGTCTGTCATTTTTCGTTGCGGAAGGGAAAAGACTCTAACGGAAATGCGGGCGGATTTATTGGCTCCGGCGGAGGGATTTGAACCCCCGACCTAGTGATTAACAGTCACCCGCTCTGCCAACTGAGCTACACCGGAACTGGAAAGATGTGTTAAATTATACCGCCAATGAAAAACAGTCAAGAAACACCCCAAAGCGTCCCGAAAAAGCGGAAAAAAGGCGATAAAACGCCCGCGCGCCGCCCCGCATCAACCCTTGCCCCCGCTTCCCCCCTTCAACGCTACATAGCGGAAATAGCATCCCACCCCGTTCTGACGGGAGAGGAAGAGCGCAAACTCGCAGCCCGTTATCACGAAACGGGCGACATAGAAGCCGCGCGCAAACTCGTTGCTTCAAACCTGAAATTTGTCGTAAAAGTGTCGGGAGAATACAAGAACTACGGGGTCAACGTAATGGACATAATTCAGGAGGGCAACCTGGGACTTATGCAGGCGGTAAAACGGTTTGACCCCACAAAGGGCTACCGCCTCATCTCCTACGCTGTCTGGTGGATAAAAGCGTATATCCAGAAACACATAATGGACACCTGGAGCCTTGTCAGAATCGGCACGGGCAGAGAACAGAGAAAACTTTTTTACAAGATCCGCTCGGCAAGCGGGAAAATGTCGGGCGCGGGGGACGAGGCGACAAATACCGAACTCGCGTCCGAATTTGGAGTGTCTGAAAAAAGCGTCGCGGAAATGAAAACTGTCATGGGCTCGCGTGATTTCTCTCTTCACTTGCCCGTTCAGGACGATTCCGACACCCCGCGCCTGGATTTTCTAAAAGACAGTTCGGAAAGCCCGGATGAGGAATTTGACCGCGCGCAGATGAAACACATTATTCAGGTCCGCATGAGCGAAGCGCTGTGCAAACTCGGAGAAAAAGAGAGATACATAATCAAAAACCGATTGCTCAGCGAAAACCCCAAAACGCTTGATACAATCGGAAGCAAGTTCAACATTTCACGCGAAAGAGTGCGGCAGATAGAAAAAACCGCGTTGAAAAAAATCAGAAAAATTTTTGAAAAACATGGAATTGAAAACTTTGAAGATTAGGCGGCGCACCTTCTCAGCCGCTTTGAGATTTGATAATTTCCGCGCACTTTTCAATCGCTTTGCCCGCGCCTTCGGGGCAATCCCCGCCCGCTTGCGCGAGTTCGGGCTTGCCGCCGCCTTTTCCGCCAATTAGAGGCGCGATTTCCTTCACTATGTTGCCCGCGTGAATTTTGCCCGCGAGGTCTTTCGTAACGCCGACAAGAACAAACGCCTTTCCGTCCCGCTCTCCGCAAAGAGCGGCGGCTCCGCTTTTAATTTTTGCGCGGATTTTATCCCATATTTCCCTTAACTCAGGCGCGCCCGCGTCCGGAACTTCAAGAGATACGAAACGCACGCCGTTAATGTCTTCCGCAACGGAAAGCGCTTCGTCCATGCCGCCCGAAAAAGCGCTCTTTCTTGCCTCTCCAACCTGCTTTTGAAGATCCTCGTTATTTTTGAGAAGTTTCTCAACCCTTTCGGCAATTTCCTCCGCGCCCGACCCCAGAATCTTCGCCGTCCGCGCGATTGTTTTTTCGTTTTCAACGGCTCTTTTGAGCGCGGCGCGCGCGCAAACCGCTTCTATTCTCCGCACTCCCGCACTTGAAGCGGACTGTGAAATAATTTTGAACATTCCCGCCGCGGCGGAGTTTTCAAGGTGCGTTCCGCCACAAAGTTCAACGCTGTAATCGCCGATTGAAACCACCCTGACCTTGTCGCCGTATTTCTCCTCAAAAATCGCCATCGCCCCGCTTTTAAGCGCTTCGTCATACGGAATGTCGGTTTGCGTAACAACTTCATCGGCGCACCCTATGCGCCGGTTGACAGCGGATTCAATCTCGTCAAGTTCGTCCGCGCTTATGCGCGAATGGTGCGTAAAATCAAAGCGCAGCCGGTCGGGAACCACAAGAGAGCCGGCTTGGGAAACATGCGTGCCGAGCGTGGCGCGCAAAACCGAGTGCAAAATGTGCGTGGCGGTGTGGTGGGCGCAGGCGCCGAGCCGCAGGTCTTTGTCAACCAAAAGGGTTACGCGGTCGCCCGCGGTCGCACCGCCGTTTTCAATCACGGCGCGGTGGCATACAACGCCGCCCACAGGTTTTGTGGTGTCAACAACCTTTGCTGAAAAACTGCTTCCGGCCATTGTGCCGGTGTCCCCGGTCTGTCCGCCGGAACCGGCGTAAAAAGGCGTTGAATCCGTAACGATTTCCACTTCACCCCTTTCATCGGGCTCGCTGATGAAAACAATCTTTCCTTCGCCCTCTGTCGCTCCGTAGCCCGTAAAATCGGTGGAAAATCCTTCAGACGCAAGCGCGGAACAGTCCGCCACGGCGGATGAATTTTTATCCGCATCGCCTTTCCATGACTTGCGCGACTGCTCTTTCTGTTTGCCCATTTCCTTTTCAAAACCTTTTTCGTCAACGCCTATTCCGCGCTCGCGCAAAACATCCTGCGTTAAATCAAGCGGAAATCCGTATGTGTCATAAAGTCTGAAAGCCGACTCGCCCGAAAGTTTGCCGCCTTTTTTGAGTTTCTTTACTTCGCTCTCAAGGATTTCAAGCCCTCTGTCAACAGTTTCAAAAAACCTCTCCTCCTCGCTCCGCACAACTTGCGCCGTGTGGTCGGCTTTTTCGGAAAGTTCGGGATACGCATCGCTCATCGCCTCTGAAACCGCGCCAAGGGTTTTGAACAGAAACGCCTCGTTCATTCCGAGATTTTTGCCGTGCCGCACCGCTCTTCTGATAATCCTTCTGAGCACATAGCCCCTTCCCTCATTTGACGGAAACACGCCGTCACAAATAAGAAAACACGCCGCGCGCGCATGGTCGGCGACAACCCTCATTCCGCTGTCGGATGTGCCTTCGCCGTTTTCGTATTTTATTTTTGACAACTCTTCAACGCTTGAAATCACGGGCAGAAGCAGGTCGGTTTCGTAATTACTCGGCGCGCCCTGTATGACTGCCGCCATGCGCTCAAGCCCCATTCCGGTGTCTATGCTGGGGCGCGGAAGCGGAGCCATTTTGCCGCTTTCGTCTTTTTCATACTGCATAAAAACAAGGTTCCACAGTTCAAGATAGCGGTCGCAATCGCAGCCCGGAGCGCAGGTTTTCTTTCCGCATCCGGCTTGCGCACCCTGGTCTATGAGAATTTCCGAGCACGGCCCGCACGGCCCCACATCTCCCATTGACCAGAAGTTGCTTTCCTCTCCCATGCGCAGTATTCGCGACCCGTTCAGCCCCGCCTCCCTGCTCCAGATATCCGCCGCTTCGTCATCGTCCTTGTAAACGGTAACCCAGAGTTTGTCTTTGGGGAGTTTGAAAACTTCCGTCATCAAGTCCCACGCGAAGCGCACCGCATCGGGTTTGAAGTAGTCGCCGAAGGAAAAATTGCCGAGCATTTCAAAAAATGTGTGGTGGCGCGCCGTGTATCCAACGTTGTCCAAATCGTTGTGCTTGCCGCCCGCGCGCATGCATTTTTGCGATGAAACCGCCCGCGGGGAGGGGTGTTTTTCAAGACCGAGAAAAACGTTTTTGAACTGCACCATTCCGGCGTTTGTGAAAAGAAGCGTGGGATCTTGAGCGGGAATAAGCGGCGAACTGCGCGCGCGCTTGTGCCCTTCGTCTTCAAAGTATGAAAGGAAAGTTTCCCTGATTTCGTTTCCGGTCATAGAGGTTGTCCCGCTTGAATGCGGATGAGGGGTAGTCTAACAGACGGGACGGGTTCGGTCAGCAGGGAAAACGGGAATTACTGAGCGGAGGGAACAACCGAAATGGTTTTCCTTTTGCCTTTGCGGAACTTCACAACTCCGTCTGCGAGCGCAAAAAGCGTCCAGTCGCGCCCTGTGCCGACATTGTCGCCCGCATGGAACAAAGTTCCCCTTTGCCTGATAAGAATGTTTCCGGCTTTAACGACCTCTCCGCCGAATTTCTTAACGCCGAGCCGCCTGCCCGCCGAATCTCTTCCGTTTTTTGAACTTCCGCCGCCTTTTTTTGTGGACATACTCTGCTACCGCCTACATTTTAATATCGGTTATGCGAACCGAGGTGTATTTCTGCCGATGCCCGGCTTTGCGTCTGTATTTTTTGCGTCTTTTGAATTTAAAAACGATGATTTTCTTCCCTTTTACCTGACCGACAATCTCGCCCTTCACTTCCGCACCCTCAACAATCGGCGCGCCGACTTTCGCCTCGCCCTCACCGTCAGACACCATCAAAACATCGTCAAAACCGATCAAATCGCCGGGGCTTCCCGCGATTTTCTCAATCTCCACAACATCGCCCGACTTAACGAGGTATTGCCTGTTCCCTGTTCTTATTACCGCCTGCATTGTGATTGCTCCGTGCGAAGGGGGAATTATGACATAAGGGAGGGGGAAGTGTCAAACGGAGGTTTGGAAACTGAAACAGGAAAGGATACGATAGAGGTTTGGAAGAACACTCCCCTGCCGTTTGAACTTGGCAAAAACAGCAGAATTGCGGTTAAAATTGTAAACGATAGAGGAATTGAGAGTTTGAAAGTGGTAGAGGTAAAATAATGGCTAGAGAAAATATAACGATTTCAGTTGAGAACTATGGTCCCATTGCGGAAGCAAAGAATATTGAACTTTGCCCGTTGACGATTTTTGTTGGTCCTAGCAACACAGGAAAGTCATACCTCGCTATTCTTATTTACGCCTTGCTTCAATCCTCACATCTCGGAAATGTAGTCCCATTTTTCTCTAATAGAATAGTCAGAAGAAAAATAAACCTCTTTGACATTGTCAACAACGAACCCGTAAATCAGTTGGCTACATTTCTTAAGACTTTATCAGAGGAAGACATGAGAGAATTAACTTTTTTGGGTCTGCCTGAAAATTTGCAAGAATGGATAAAAACAGAAGCGTCACAACAACTTGCCCAATCTTTCCATGACGAGATTTCTCGTTGTGTTGGGACATCTACCGGAAAAGACCCATTAATCAGCAAAGATTTTAGTTTGTGCTACCAAGATGCGAAAAAGACCTTTAAGGTGGGGGCTTTAAGCAAAAACTCCAACATAGAAATTAGTGGGCAAGTTGCCCAACAAGAAAATCTAATTTTAGACAGGCGTTTTTCTAAAATTACAGATGAGCAAATTCCCAATGAAATAATAGCGAGACATTTTATCTATAGTATTCATGAATTGATTGACGACCACTCTAATGAAATAGAACCTTGTTATTTGCCTGCTGCAAGAACAGGAATTATGCAAAGCCATCAAGCAATAGTGGGAGCGTTGGTAAGACGTGCTACTTTGGCAGGAGTGGAACCGGTCTCCGTTCCTGCCCTTAGTGGCATAGTCTCTGATTTTTTACAGGAAATCATCTTTATGGACACAAGCGATCTGCTTGATAAGCAGGTAGCGAAAGTAGCAGAGGAAATGGAGGAAAAAATACTGCACGGTTCCATCAAGACAAAAAAACCTGGAGCAAATCAATATCCACAGTTCTTCTACAAACAAAATGGACTTGAAGTGCCTTTGCTACGTTCCTCATCAATGGTTTCCGAACTTGCCCCGATTGTCCTCTTTATTAGACACAGAATAGACAAGGGAAATTTATTAATAATTGAGGAACCGGAAGCTCATCTTCATCCGGAAGCCCAGAGACAAATTGCAGAAACTATTGTTCAATTAATAAGAAGCGGTGTAAGGGTAATGGTAACAACTCATAGTGATTATTTTCTTGAACAAATCTCCAATCATGTTCGATTGGAAAAAATTAATGAGGACAAACGCACAAAACCGGCGTTGTTTGAAAAAGAAATTGCCGCTTATGGTTTTGACAAGAACAATGAAAAAGGAACTATTGTTAAAAGGCTGGCTTTTGACCAAGAAAACGGACTGTCTCCAGAAGATCATGATAAAGTTTCTTCAGATTTATATAACGAAACTGCAGAGATTCTTGACAAAACTACTGAATGAAAAATGACATCTTATCTTTATTCCAAATCAATTGGGGCAAAGTTTTCTCAAGATTTGTGTTCACAGTGCAAAGTGGGGACGTGTGAAATGAAGTTAGACGGTTTTCCCGGCGAAAGAAGCATCATTGATGTTGACTCGGCCCTAGAGCCAAATCAGCTGGGGAGAAGGTGTGATTATATAATTATTGTTGACGAAGGAGAAAACACATTCTTCTTGCCTGTAGAGTTTAAGCGTACTAACCTGAATTTTATAAAAATAAAGGAACAGTTAGAAGGTGGAATACAATCCTTCAAAGAACATCTAAAGCAATTTATATGTTACCCAGTGCTTGTTTCTAAAAGTCTTAGAGGCCAGGAAAGAAAAAAACTCAGGAAAATTCAAATAGATTGTGGTAACCAAGGCAAAAAAAGAATTACGCACGTCAGATGTAATAATTTATTGAGTTGGAAAAAAATAAAAAAAGCACCTTGAGTTTGAATGCCCGAACAACCCTCATCCCTAATAATCAACTCCCCCTACTCCACACCTTCAATCATAGAAAGCAATCTTTATTGTGGATATAGTAAACTGTTTGGTTGTCTCCGACCCATCGGATTAGCGAATGTCTAAAAACACAAAAAGCAAGTACTGCCCCGTGAAATATTCAATGCACGCCCTTATGCATGTGTTGAAAGAGAATGATGCAAACAAAAACAATCCTTTGCCCAAACAAAAGGCTCTGAACTTGGTTGAAGAAAGATTAAAAAAAGACAACAGGCTTCACGAGATTGACTATACAAAGAACAACTCTGGTTATGTAAGGTGGGAAAACAACCTGCAGTTCTACTTCATAAATCTCTCAAAATCGAACTATGTCTCTCGAAAACGTGGACAATGGTGGATTACAGATGAAGGAATCCAAGCGCTCAAAAATGACCCCAGCCCTGATGATGTATTTAGCGATGCGAAAAAAGCATATAAAAAATGGGCAAAAGATAACCCGTCAACCTCAATAGATGAAAACACCTTACAAAAAAACGGAAATGAGCAAGAAATCGCACACGATTCAACAAACATTGCTACCACATTGGAAGATGCACAAGGAATTGCCCTCAACTCAATAAAGGAGAAATTAAACAGTCTCAACCCCTATGAATTTCAAGATTTGGTTGCCTCAATTATCGAATCAACCGGATGGACAATACAAGAAGTAGCGAAGAAAGGTCCCGATGGAGGAATAGATATTATTGCTACTACAGACGAACTGGGTATTCAACAACCACGCCTTTGTGTACAAGTCAAACACTATGCTATATCTCAACAGAAAGCCACTTCGAAACATGTTGCCGAAATACGGGGAAGTATTGACCAGACTATATCAGCAGGCATGCTTGTATGTAGTAGTGGATTTACTCGAGATGCTGTCGATAGCGCAAAAAAGAAATCTCCTCATATCACCCTTCTAGATCTAAATAATTTGTTAACAATATTAGAAAAAAACTATGACAAACTGTCTAGCAAAGGAAAAAACCTTTTACCTCTGGTTCCGGTCTATTTTATTCGTCCTGATGAAGACGAATAAAGTGGTTACCCCAACCTAAACCCTTCCAACTCCATATGCCTCGCCCCTTCCCTGCGTAATTCACTTTCCATAAGACAAACCCGCTCCGCCACAAAATCCAACTCAAACTGCGGGAGTTCCGGCAGTTTCATCTTTTTCTTTACCCATCCTATTGTAATGTGCGGCAGAAAATCCCGTTTTTCCGGTTCAAAACCGAGCGTTTCAAGTTCGGAATCAATTGCGTCTTTCAAATCGTAAAGTGTGTCATCACTTTGCGCCATAACCGCGAGCGTTTCGGGATAGCGGCGGCGCGTGATGGCGGAAACGCCGTCTGTTTTTATTACAATCGGGGAAAAACTCCCGCAACAACCTTTAAGCGCGGAACGGATTTCGGGAATTGTATCCACGCGCGTCTCGCCCAGAAACCGCAATGTGATGTGAAACTTTTCCTCAGACTCCCACTTGACGCCGCGCAGTGAGCGAATCGCCGAAGTGCGCGATTTTACGGTCTTTCGGATTTTTTCGGGAGCGGCAAGGGAGATAAAAAGCCGGACGGTATTGCCGTCAGCCCTCAAGTTCAACATTCCAATACGATGCGTCAACGAAGCTCACAAACGGCTCCCATTCCTTGTAGCGCACGGCGCGCGCGTAAATGTCGGTAAAAGGTCCCCACTGCGGTTCGGCGGGCGTTGTCAGCAGTTTCATTCTTGCCTGCGCGGGTGTTCTGCCGCCTTTCTTGCGGTTGCACGTGCCGCATGAGCACACAACGTTGTTCCACCTGCTTGTGCCGCCGTGTGAACGCGGAATCACGTGGTCTATCGTCAACTCCCTTTTCGGAAACTCGCGCCCGCAGTATTGGCATTTTCCGCCGTCTCTGCGGAATATGTTCAGGCGGTTGAATTTGTGGCGTTTTCTGTGAAATCCGCCGTAGCGGAGAAGAATTATAACTCTGGGCGCTTTGATGATTTTCGTAACGGTTCTGATGTATTCACCGTCCAAACCGTTTTCCGAGGCGGCGGAAACTTGCGCCCAACTCTCAAAATCAAAAGTCTCATAGGTTTCGGATACGGCTTTCGCCTCGCCGCAGTAAAGCATTATGAATGCCCGCCTCAAACTTGTAACTGAAACGGGCAGATAGTTTTTGTTCAGCACAAGAACCGGTGAACTCAACATAGGCAAAGAGTTTACATTCAGGCGCGGACTGTTGCAAAACCTCTGCGGCACAAAAACCGGCGCCAAAGGGCTGTTGAAACCGGCGGAGAAGGGTATAGGTTTACGGGCAAATGACGCTTTTCCAGATTTTCTATCTTAGCATCGCAGGTTGCGTCTGTTTTTTTGTACTCCTGTTTCTGGTAGCGAAAAGCAACTCGGCGGCGGAAAAAGCCGTCGGCGAAAACACCCCCTCGGATAACGGCTGATGTATCCCGAACTGTTCACTGTCGGCGGTGTGTCGGTGGGCTCGTTTGGCATTATGGTCGCGCTCGCGTTTCTCATCGCTCATCTGCTCACAGAACGCGAATTGAAGCGCAAAAACATCGCCCGAAGTGTCGCGCAGGACATGTTTTTGTGGATTGTCGTGTGTTCGCTCGGCGGAGCTAAACTGTTTTTCATAGCGCAAAACTTCTCCCCTTCCGAGATTACCGCGAACTTCTCCGCGCTTATTCTTACGCGGGATGGATTTACCTTTTACGGCGGTTTCTTCGGTGGTCTCGCGGCGGGAATTGCAGTCGCGCGCGCGAACAAAATCAGCGTTTGGAAAATCCTTGACGCCGCCGCGCCCGGTCTTGCGCTCGCTTACGCGATTGGGCGAATCGGCTGTCTGCTGGTTGGAGACGATTATGGAACCGCGTCCGCATTGCCGTGGGCGATGTCGTTCCCCAACGGCTCGCCGCCGGTTGATTTCACGGTTCACCCCACTCAAATCTATGAAACAATCGCAATGACGGCGGTGTTCGCCGCATTGTGGAAACTGCGGCTAAAAATCACGGCGGACGGCTCTGTGTTTGCGCTTTACCTCACGCTTGCGGGTTTGGAACGGTTCGCGGTTGAGTTTATACGGACAACCACTCCGAGCCCCGTGCCGGGACTGTCGGTTGCGCAAATCATCGCGCTTGTGCTTATCGCTTTCGGAACGGCAAAACTGATTAAAGCGCGGAAATAATTTCGCGCAAACACTCTTCAAACTCGCGATTTTCTTCCGGAAGACCGATTGTAACCCTGAGGCAGTCCGCCAAATCCGGATCCGAAAAATCGCGTGTAAGAATTTCTTTTTCAATGAGCGCGCGGTGGACTTCGCCCGCAGTTTGAGCGTCCGGAAATTTAATCAGGAAAAAATTCGCATCGCTTGGAAATACTTTTATTCCGCCAACGGAAGTGAGCGACTTCAACATCTTTTCGCGCTCGGACTTGATGATGTTCAAGTTTTCCTCAAAAACGCCCGTATTTTCAAAAAAGACGCGCGCGGCGGCTTGCGTAAACGAATTGACATTATACGGAAGGCGCGCTTTCTCCGCTTGCGCGGCGAGTTCGGGGCTCATAAAGAGCGCCCCCAGACGGAGCGCGGCGAAACCGATTTTTGAAAAAGTCCGCATAACGGCGAGATTTTCATACTTTTTCATAAGCGCAATGTGCGTTTTGCCGCAAAAACTGAAATACGCTTCGTCCACGACCACAATTCCCGGCGCTCCCGCAATAACGGCTTCAACCTTTTCGGGCGACAGCAAATTGCCCGTGGGGCTGTTGGGCGAGGCGAGAAAAACAATATCGGGATTATGAGCGCCCGCCGCAGCCAGCATCACTTCGGGATTAATGTCAAAATCCGGCGCGAGATTTTCCTTCACAACCTTTTTGCCAAGCGCTTCCGCCGTGAGCGCATACATTGAAAAAGTGGGCGCGGGAACAAGCACGGTTTCCGATTCGCCGCAAAAAGCCGCTATGAGGATTTGTATCAATTCGTCCGAGCCGTTGCCAAACACTATGCCGCGCGCATCGGTTCCCGTCCGCCCGGACACGGCTTTCCTGAGCCACTCGCAGTTCGGGTCGGGATAGCGGTTGAGGGGAATATTTTCCGCGATGCGCGCAATTTCCGAGCGCAATTCGCCGGGAAGAGAAAACGGACTTTCGTTGCCGTCAAGTTTGATTTTGCACTGCGGACGGCGGGAGTCGTAAGCGGATAAAGCGCGAACCGAAGGGGAAACCCTGCGCAGAAGCTTTTCAATATCCGCCACCGGAGCCCCCTTTTACTTTTTAGTCCCTTTCCGGGTCGTTGAGGTTCGTGTCGTTACGGAAAGAGCGTGAGCGGTGAGCCCTTCGGCGCGCGCAAGATTGACGACCGCACCGGAAAGTTTTTCAAACCCGCGCGCGGACATTTCAGCAACGCTCGGGGTTTTGACAAAATCCGCCGCGGACAGCGGGGACGAAAACCTCGCGCCTCCGGTCGGCAGGACATGGCTTGAGCCGCAGATGTAATCTCCAAACGCTTCGGTGGAAAGACTTCCGAGAAAAATTGCCCCGGCGTGCCGTATCAACGGCAGTAACGCGCGCGGATTTTTCACGCAAAGTTGCAGATGCTCAGGTCCCATCGCATTGGCGAGCGCGACCGCCTGCCGCAACGTTGAGACCGCAAAGATTTTTCCGTTGTTTCGGATTGAGGCAAGCGCGATTTTTTTTCTTTCAATCCCCTGCGCCATTTCAAGAAGCGCATTTTTAACCTTTACGGCGTATGCGCGCGAGGTGGCGGCGAGAACGGGAACCGCCATTTCATCGTGCTCGGACTGAGCGAGCAAATCGGATGCGACCCATTCGGGCGGGCATGAGCCGTCTGCGATTATAAAAACCTCACTCGGGCCCGCCATCATGTCTATGTCAACTTCGCCGTAAACCAGTTTTTTGGCGATTGTCACATAGATGTTTCCGGGACCGGCGATTTTGTCCACGCGCGGAACCGAGCGCGTTCCGAACGCGAGCGCGGTGATTGCCTGCGCGCCGCCGATTTTGAAAATCCGGTCAACGCCCGCAATTTGAGCCGCGGCGATTACTTCGGGGTTGAGTTCGCCTCCGGGGCATGGCGTTGCCATCACGATTTCACCGACACGGGCGACCTTCGCCGGAACCGCCGTCATCAAAACGGTTGAGGGATAAGCGGCTTTGCCTCCGGGAATGTAGATGCCGACCCTTTCAAGCGGGCGCACAATCCAGCCCAGCCGGTTTCCGTGCGCGTCTTTCATCGCGCCCGGGCGCGGCAACTTCTGTTTCTGGTAACGCTCAATGCGGGAGCGGGCGAGTTTCAAATCCCTGACGACCGGCTTGCTTACCTTTTTCACAGCGGCTGCCGCTTCAGAGCGCGAAACTTCAACCGTTTTAGCCGAAACAGTTGCGCCGTCAAACTTTTTTGTGAGAGAAAAAAGAGCGGAATCGCCGCCCTTGCGCACACGTTCAACAATCGCCGAAACCTTTGCAACCGTTTTGGAATCAAATCCGTATGCATTCCTGCGCGCCGCGTCAGTCTGTTTTTTTATGTTGGAAGAGTTTACGTTCGTTATCTGCAATTTTATGTGTGCGCCCCCTCTCCGAATCCGTTTTCAACAAATCTGGCGATTTCCTCCGCCGCGTCCCGTGCGTCATTTCCGGACACTTCAATGTCAATGTCCGTGCCTCTGGCGGCGGCCAGGGAAAGGATTCCGAGGATGCTTTTACCGTTCACTTCGTAGCCGTTTTTAATTATTTTCACGTCCGACGAAAAACGGTTTGAAAGTTTTACAAAACCCGCCGCGGCTCTGGCGTGCAGACCCAGCGTGTTGACTATCTTTAAAGTTTTTCTTACGCGGCTCAAAAATCGGCTTCCTCACGCGCGCGCGGCGCGGACAAGAAATCATAACACAATCCGCATAAAGCAGAGGCAAAAACACGGTCGGGCTCTGGAACGCGGCGGCGGCGCAAGTTAGACTGTCTGCCATGATTGCGCGGGAAATATGCGACAAAGTGATGAGCGGCGAAAGGATTGACCGCACGGATGCGCTTGCCCTGCTTGAAAAAGCAACCCTTCCGCAACTGGGCGGGCTTGCGTCTTTTTGCAGGCAGAAAAACAACCCCGGAAAAACCGTAACTTTTGTGCGCGACACAAACCCAAACTACACAAATGTGTGCGACACCGAGTGCCTGTTCTGCGCGTTCTGGAGACCCCCCGGCGCGACTGACGCCTACACGCTTGAGACGGACAAACTGCTTGAAATGATGAAAACCTCATATCACAACGGGGCGACAACTGTTCTGCTTCAAGGCGGACACAACCCCGAAATCAGTCTGGACTACTACATTGAAATTGTGAGGCGCGCGCGCGAAGAAGTTCCCGAACTCCATCTTCACGCCTTTTCGGCGCCTGAAGTGGCGGCAATCGCGAAATACGAAGGGTTGAATTCGCGGGAAGTTCTGCAAAAACTCTGGGACGCGGGACTGCGCACAATGCCCGGCGGCGGGGCGGAAATTCTTTCCGGCAGGGTCAGAAAAAAAATCAGCCCGCTCAAAATAGACGCAGACCGGTGGATAGAAATTGTTCGCGAGTCGCACGAAATCGGGTTTAAAACCACCGCAACCATGATGTTCGGACACGTTGAGGAGAATGAAGACATCGTTGAGCATCTTGAAAGAATCAGGTCTTTGCAAGACGAAACGGGCGGATTTCTCGCTTTTATTCCGTGGATTTTCAAGCCGACAAATACTTTTCTTGAGCGCAAGGTTCCGTACGAAGCAGGCGGCGGGCAATACCTCCGGGTGCTCGCGGTGTGCCGGATTTTTCTGGACAATTTCAGGTTCATTCAGGGGTCATGGTTCACACAAGGGTTCAAAATCGGCTCTGCGTCAATGGAATTCGGCGCGGACGACCTCGGAGGCACTCTTTATGAGGAAAATGTTCTGCGGTGCGCGGAGAACAAGACCAAAGCGAGCGCGGAGGAAATTGTCAGCATGATAAAAAGCGCCGGATTTGAGCCCGCTCAGAGAAACACTCTTTACGAAATCATACGCAGGTTCTAATGGCGGAAAGACTGCAAAAACTACTCGCTTCCGCCGGATTCGGCTCGCGGCGACACGTGGAGGAGTTGATAAAATCCGGCTCGGTCACGGTCAACGGCAAGGTCTGCAAACTGGGCGACAAAGCTGAGCCGCAAGACAAAATCACAGTTGAGGGGGAAAGGATTGACTGCGATGCGGGCGGCTTGCCCGTGCGCATAATCGCCTATAACAAACCGATTGGCAAAATTGTGAGCGCGAAAGACCCGCAAAACCGCCCCACCGTTTTTGAGGATTTGCCGCCGCTTGAAAAATCCCGATGGGTTTCAGTCGGACGGCTGGACGTCAACACCACGGGACTGCTGCTTTTCTGTTCAGACGGCTCGCTCGCCCATAAACTCTCGCACCCTTCAAGCGGAATTGAGCGGGAATACATGGCGCGCGTGCGCGGCAACACCGGGCGGGCAATGGTTGAAAAACTTCTCTCCGGCGTTTTGCTTGACGGCAAAAAAGGGCGTTTTGAAAAGGTTTTGCCGGTCCCCTCAAAGGAAAAAAGCAACAAATGGTTCAAGATTGTGGTCAAAGAGGGAAGAAACCGTTTTGTAAGGCGGATGTGGGAATCCTGCGGCTGTTCGGTCAGCCGGTTGATGAGAATTCGCTTTGGAACCGTGCGGTTGCCGAAAAATCTGCCTGCGGGCGCAAGCATTTTCCTGAGCGAAAAACAGATCCGCAAACTGCGTGAAACCGCGGATTAGCGCGCGTCATCTCACCCTTTCAATGTAACTGCCGTCTCTGGTGTCAACCTTTATCATATCTCCGGGATTGACAAATAGCGGAACCTGAACCTTCGCTCCGGTTTCAAGGGTCGCAGGCTTGGTCGCGCTTGTTGCCGTGTCGCCTTTGATGCCCGGGTCGGCTTCGGTCACTTTCAACTCAACAACGGGTTTGAGAAACTCAATTCCGTAAGGACTGCCGTTGATAAAATTGACTTGAACCTCCTGGCGCTCACTCAAAAAATCCGCCGCGCCGCCCACTTGACCGGTGGAAAACTCCTGCTGGTCGTAAGTTTCGGTATCCATAAAATGATAGGCGTTTCCGTCCGAATACAGAAACTGCATAACTCTCTTTTTGATGTCGGGGGTTTCAAACTTGTCGCCCGAACGGAACTTCTTTTCCTGCACCGCTCCGGTAACAATGTTGCGCGCTTTCACGGTTACAACGGGGCTTCTCTGAGCCATTTTCTGTTGCTGATACTCAATTATCTCCCACACCTCGCCGTCCAATTCTATCTTCAGCCCTCTGTGAAAACCGCTTGTTTCTACAACCATTTAATCCTCCGTCCGGCGAGAGACTACTTCCTCTTGAACATCTTCTCAAGTGAGCCATACGCCATATCCACCGCAACCGGACGTCCGTGAGGACAGAAATGCGGAGTCTCGCATTTGTCCATCGCTGAAAGAAGCGACTTTATCTCCGAGTTCTCCATTACATATCCGGCGCGTATGGACCTGTGGCACGCCATTGTCGCGAGCACGTCTTCGGTTTTTCTGTCAATTTCGTCCGGAAGTTCGGTAAGCCCCGTTTCGTTCAGCCCGCTTAAAACATCAACAAACAGCCTTTTTGTATTCGCTCCGGAGATAATTGCGGGAACCGATTCAATCCTCACCGCGCCCGAGCCGAAGAGTTCGGCGTTGAGCCCGAGTTTTTTCATCTGCCCCCCAAACCTGCCAAATAAAGCCGCCTCTTCGGGGCGTATTTCAACAATCTCAGGAATTAGAAGTTTCTGCGCAAGCAGGGCTCCGTCAGTTTTATAACTGTTTTTGAACCGTTCAAAATTGACACGCTCATGCGCCGCGTGCTGGTCAATCAAAACAAGCCCTTTTTCGCTCTCGCAAACTATGTAAAGGTCTCCCGCCTGTCCCAGAACCTTGAGAGAAGAGAAAAATCTCTCTCCTTCTCCGGCGGTGGGGAAACTCCTTGCGGTTGCCGGCAAATCGTCTGCTCGCGGCGGGGACTGCGAAGGCGGAAAATTAAAACCCCGCGAACGGCTCGCCGCCGCGTCCGCTCCGGAGGTCTGCTTGCCGTAGTCGTCCGGTTTTTCCTGAAAGAAATTCGCGCCGGCCGGCGCACCGCCGTTTTGCCCGGTCATCCACGGAGCCGATGAAAGCAAGCTCTGCACGGCGGAGCGAATTGCCGCCGCAACCGCTCCCGGAGATAAAAAACGAACCTCATGTTTTGTCGGGTGAACATTCACATCAATATCTTCGGGCGACATCTCAATGAACAAAGCTCCTTGAGGATAGCGCCTCGCCTCAAACACGCGCCCGAAACATTCCATAACAACCCTGTTTATGAACCTGTCGCGCAGATACCTGCCGTTGACATAGCAGTAAAGGCG